>CAMWKM010000108.1 GCA_947174835.1 uncultured Prevotella sp. | reverse complement strand
CTTCATACACCGTGAAGTTTACTGACGCTGCCGGTAAAGAATTGAAAGAAGCTGTCAAATATGATGTCCTCATCGGCAACGAGGCTACCGCAAGTGCAACCGACATGGCCTCATTCTTCAACGAAGACAAGACGATGAAGTACATCTACGTGTCGGGTAATGAGACCATCACTGCCGTAGAAAATGCAGAGAGCAACGTGATTACTCTTGTGTTCCGTGAGGCAGAGAAGTACAACTACATCCTTAAGAGCAACCTTGGTGCTACACTCAAAGAAGGTGCAGATTGGGAAGGTGAGACTCTGAATGTCGCTTATCCACGTTATTTGGCACAGGATGGCACACTCTATTCTGCAGGAAAAGGTAGCGCTGGATGGTATCTGAAAACTATCATTTTGAATCAGGACAATCAGGAGGAGACTGTAGACTATACTGCTGGTGAAAGCGGTGTGGTATTCCTCGCTGAAGCAGAAGATATCGAAACTCTGACTGAATCTACGGCAGCAAACTCTAACATCCGTTGCTCTAATGGCCTTTGCGCATATAATGCAGGAGAGGGCGATGCAGTAATCGCAACTCTGCCCAACGGCAAATATAAGTTGTACACATCTGTATGGGGTAATGCTGACACTGAATTTATCTTCAAGGCTGGAGATACCCCAATTTATTCAATTGAGACAGTTGGATCTATTAAGGACGGTAATAGCGATGAGTTTGAACTCAACGCTGCCTCTACTCCTATTACACTCGGTGCAACAGCGAATGCCGCTCGCGGTATTGACTTCGTTTATATAGTGAAGACCGGTGATGCCGAACTGGAAGCACTTGCTCCCGCTGTTGGTGTCATGGACTTCAACAAGATGGATCTGCCCACATCAACCTCAAGCAGCACCGACGGTGACATTGAGGAAGACAAGACTCTCACAGCCGATGAATTCTCTGTAACCATTTCTCCGAAGGAATCAGGTAATACAAACAACCGCTTCTGGAGCACAAATAATGGTCCGCAGCTTCGCATTTACAACGGAACATTGACAGTTAAGGCTGCTGCCGGCAAGACTCTCACCAAGATTGTCTTCGCTACAGGAACATGGGGTACAATGACAGCAAACGTCGGAACACTGGACAGCAAGACTTGGACTGGCGAAGCAACAGAAGTTGTGTTCACCGTAACAAAGCAGTGTCAGATCAACTCTATCACTGTGGGTGAAACTCCCGCAGAGCCCCTTGTAGATGCTGCCAACATCGCAGCTTTCAAGGCTCTTGAAAAGGGCACAAAGGCTAAGTTGGTCGTTAACGGTGCCAAGGTTACATTTGTAAATGACGTCAACACTTACATCGAGGATGAGACCGGTGCACTGCTGCTCTACAATGCTGGTCTGAACCTGACCGCAGGTAAGGCCCTCACTGGATATATCAATGGTGCATATACAGAGTATAAAGGTCTGGCCGAACTGACTGCTATTGATGAGACTGCCGCTTCTGAGTTCACAGAGGCCGACACAGAGGTTGCCGCTACTGTAGTGACAGTGGCCGAAGCCAACGCTGCCGAAAGCGTATCTAAGTTAGTGAAGCTGGAGGAAGTAGACATCGACGCAGAGGGTAAACTCATCAAGCAGGGTGAGGCTGAGATAAACTTCTACGACAAGTTCAAGGTAATGGGTGACTTTGTTTATCCCGAATATGCCAAGAGCATCGTTGGTATCATAACCACTGCAGATGGAGTCAATTCATTCTGCCCCGTAAGCCCCGACGAAGTTGTTGCAGGTGAGAAGGTAGAGGTTGTACACACTTGGGACTTCACTAAGTGGAGCGAAGAGACCGTGGCTAACCTGAAGGCTGAGGCCGCTAAGGTGACAGTGGAAGAAGACGAGGCCAACCCCGGACATACGACATGTACAGACAATGACGCATTGTGGACAGATCATGAGAAAGCTCCAGGTAAAGACTGCGACACCTACGGTGCATCTAAGGATAAGTGCTTCTGGAGCATTGCTGCTCCCAATGAGAATGGCGAACTGACTGCCAATGGTGAGGTTATTGCAGAACTGAAGGGTCTTGAATTTAACAGTGCATACGCTTCTTCACGTTCACTGGCAATCGCCTTGGATTATCCGTCAACCTCACTCGGAACCTATCACGGTCCTGCATACCTGTGGTTTGGTGGTAGCGGCAAGGAAATCCTGACCATCAAGAGTGTGAAGGCTGGTACAATCGTTAAGGTAGGTGTAGAGTCGCACAAGAATGTTGATGCCCGTGGCATTGAACTCTATGTAGCAGACGAGAAGATTGAAGGCCCTGCTGCTCCTAAGACCTACGAGGAACAGGAGTGGACTGTTCCCGGAGAAACAGGCGTGGTTGACGTTGTCATCAAGAATACCAACGGTTGCCACATCTACTTCATCGATGCTGAGCAGGATCTGACTCAGGTTGTTGTTCCTACAGGTATCAACACCGTGAAGACCGAAACTGAAAACGGCAACATCTACAACCTGCAAGGCCAGAAGGTGCAGAAGGCTCAGAAGGGTCTCTACATCATCAATGGCAAGAAGGTTGTGATTAAGTAAGCAACACACTTGCCTCCTCATAAAGGGGACAAGGAACTAAAGAAAATCCCTGCCACGCGAATGTGGTGGGGTTTTTTGTTTGGCGGTCATTTTTGCTAATTAAGTATAAAAAAGAAGTGTAAGTGATATTAGTTACGCTTCTTTTTTGTACCTTTGCAGCCTGAAAACTGAAACTGCTTGTAAAAGTTTTCGAGAAAGTGATTTATATATAAAAAACTTAAGTAATAAGAATTTTAAGATGAAAATGAGAAGAATGTTATTGGTTGCAGGTGCTGCCACCATGCTGATGGCATGTGGCGGTGGTGGCGGTCGTCCAAACTTCGGCGACAACGAGTATCCCGTTGAGACGGTGACTACACAGAACACAGACCTGCAGACGACGTATCCTGCCACGATTACAGGTATTCAGGATGTGGAGATTCGCCCGAAGGTGTCGGGATTCCTGACGGAAATTCGGGTAAAGGAAGGACAGACGGTGAGCACAGGACAACTGCTCTTCGTTATCGACAACAAGACTTATCAGGCTCAGGTGCGCCAAGCCCAGGCTTCGGTGACCACCGCCAAGAGTCAGGTGAATACCGCCAAACTGACGTTTGAGAACTCGAAGCAACTGCACGAGAATAAGGTCATCGGTGACTATGAGTTGCAGACGGCTGAGAATAATTATCGGAGCGCACAGGCTCAGTTGGCTCAAGCTCAGGCTGGTTTGGCCTCGGCTGAGGAGGCGTTGAGTTTCTGCTACGTTAAAAGTCCTTCGAATGGTATCGTGGGTACGCTGCCTTTCAAAGAGGGTGCTTTGGTGAGTGCTTCCAACGTGCTGACCCATGTGGCCGACATCAGTACCGTAGAAGTAAACTTCTCGCTGACAGAGAAAGATATGCTGACGCTTTCGAAGGGAGAGAACGGTCTGCGTGGTGCCATTGATTCTTTCCCAGCACTGAAGCTTCAATTGGCCGACGGTTCTATCTATAATCACGAGGGTAAGGTGTATGCCATCAGCGGTGTCATAGATCAGGCTACCGGTTCGGTACAGTTGATTTCCCACTTCCCCAATCCTGAGCATCTGCTGAAGAGCGGTGGTTCAGGCACCGTCATCGTGTCGCGTTCGGCCGAGCAGGCTATTGTGATTCCCCAGTCGGTGGTGATGGAGGTGCAGAACAAAAAGTTCGTCTACCTGCTGAACGATAGCAACAAGGTGAACTACACCGAAATTACTGTTGACCCGCAGAACGACGGTGTGAACTATATCGTGACCAGCGGTCTGAGCGTTGGCGACAAATATGTGACTAACGGTATCACCAAGTTGAACGACCAAATGGAGATTGTGCCCATCACACCCCAGCGCTATCAGGAGAAGATAGAAGAGCAGGCCCGTTCAATGACCTCAAGTGATATTGTCAATGCGATGAAGAAATAACAAGGTAAAAAAGTAAAAACATGACATTTACAACCTTTATCAAACGCCCGGTGCTTTCGACGGTGATCTCCGTGCTCATCGTCATTCTGGGTTTCATCGGACTGTTTTCGCTGCCCATTGAGCAGTATCCCGATATTGCACCGCCTACGGTGATGGTTCGCACCAGCTATCCCGGTGCTGATGCCGAGACGGTGAAGAACTCTGTCATCGTGCCACTGGAAGAGTCAATCAACGGTGTGGAGGGTATGGACTATATTTCTTCTACGGCTTCATCCGGATCGGCCAGTCTTTCGATTCTGTTCCGTCAGGGCATGAATGCAGATATGTGTGCCGTCAACGTGCAAAACCGTGTGCAGCAGGCTCAGTCATTGTTGCCTGCCGAGGTGACGCAAATCGGTGTGACGGTGATGAAGCGTCAGACTTCGCAGGTCATCATGTACACGCTGACTTCCGATGGTCGCTACGATGACGAGTTCCTGACCAACTATGCCAACATCAACATCATTCCTGCTCTCAAGCGTATTCAGGGTGTAGGTGACGTGCAGTCGCCTGGTCTGAAGACCTACTCAATGCGTATCTGGCTGAAGCCCGACGTGATGAAGCAGTATAACCTGATGCCTTCGGACATTACGGGTGTTTTGGCCGAACAGAACATCGAGGCTGCTCCCGGTACCTTCGGTGAACTTTCGGATGTGCAGTACGAGTATGCGATGCGTTATACGGGTCGTCTGAAGACACCGGAGGAGTTTGGCAACATCATCATCTCAAGCGATGCTGAGGGTCAGACGCTGAAGTTGAAGGATGTCGCTGATATTGAACTCGGCGGCCAGCAGTATTCCGTTTCGATGAAAAACAACAACATCCCGTCGGTGATGGGTATGGTGCAGCAGATTGCCGGTTCCAATGCCAACGAAATTGCCACGAACGTGAAGAAGGAACTGGAGGCGCAGGCCAAGCTGTTCCCACCGGGCATGAAGTATAAGATCAACTACGACGTGACGGAGTTCCTCTATGCCTCTATCGAGGAAGTGGTCTTCACACTGGTGTTCACCCTGTTGTTGGTGTTCTTCGTGATCTATGTGTTCCTGCAGGACTGGCGTTCGACGCTCATCCCGCTGATTGCCGTGCCTGTGTCGCTGGTCGGTACGTTCTTCTTCCTTTCGGTCTTCGGATTCTCCATCAACCTGCTCACGTTGTCGGCCTTGCTGCTGGCTATTGCCATCGTGGTCGACGATGCTATCGTGGTGGTCGAGGCCGTGCACGCTAAGTTGGACCAAGGCTACAAGAGTGCCCTGACGGCTTCTATTGATGCCATGAACGAGATTTCGGGTGCTATCATCTCTATCACGCTGGTGATGGCTTCAGTGTTCGTGCCGGTATCGTTCATCGGTGGCACGACTGGTACGTTCTATCGTGAGTTCGGTGTGACGATGGCTGTATCTATCGTTATCTCTGCTCTGAACGCTCTGACGCTGTCGCCCGCCCTGTGTGCTATCTTCCTGAAGCCGCACGATAAGGATGGTCACGGAAAGAAGATGTCGATGATCGACCGTTTCCACACCTCATTCAATGTGGCTTTCGGAAAGATTACAGCAAAATACAAGGGATATGTTGAGAAATTGGTGCGCAAGCCTATCGCAATACTGGGCACCGTCGTTGTAGGTATCGTTGCACTTGTACTCACCATGTCGGTCACAAAGTCCGGACTGGTGCCTGACGAGGATACCGGTACTTTGTTCTGTACCATCGCTATGCCGCCTGCAACGTCAGTGGCTCGCACAACGCAGATTATCAATCAGGTTGACTCGATACTGGCTGCCGATCCTGCTATCCAGAGCCGTGAGCAGATTCAGGGTTACAACTTCATTGCCGGTTCTGGTTCCGACCAGGCCACTTTCATCATCAAACTGAAGCCCTTTGCCGAGCGCCAGAAAGGTCTATGGTGGAAGATCTCCGGTCTGTGGGAAGGCGATGGCATCTACCGCTTCTTCCTGAACCCATACGAATCAACTGGTGTACTGGCTCAGATTTATCTGAAAACAGCCCATATCAAGGATGCTCAGATTCTGGCTTTCGCACCGCCTATGATTCCCGGTTTCTCGGCTAACAGTGGTATATCGCTGGTTATGCAGGACCGTACGGGTGGTGACCTGACACGTTTCTTCGACATCGTGAAGAACTATCTGGCCGAACTGAACAAGCGTCCGGAAATACAGACGGCCCAAACATCTTACAACCCGAACTATCCGCAGTACATGATTCATGTAGATGTGCCCAAGTGTAAGCAGTCGGGCATCTCACCGAAACTCGTATTGACTACATTGCAGGGTTACTATGGTGGTCTTTATGCTTCTAACTTCAATGCCTATGGTCAGCTTTACCGTGTGATGGTGCAGGGCTCGCCGGAGACACGTATGACGGAGGAATCGCTGAAGAATATCTATGTACGCACACCGAAAGGTATGTCGCCCGTTGAGGAGTTCTGTACGTTGGAGCGCGTTTATGGTCCTTCGAACATCAACCGATTCAACCTCTTCACCTCAATCAACGTGACAGCCACCGTAGCCGACGGCTATTCTTCGGGTGAGGCCATCAAGGCTTGTCAGGAAGTAGCCGCAAAGACACTGCCCACGGGCTACAGTTACGACTATCAGGGTCTGACCCGTGAGGAGGCCAAGGCCTCTAACTCTACTGGTATCATTTTCTTGCTCTGCTTCATATTTATCTACCTCATCCTGTCGGCACAGTACGAGTCGTACATCCTGCCATTGGCTGTAGTGCTCTCTGTGCCTTTCGGACTGGCGGGCTGTTTCCTGTTCACCATGATGTTCGGCCACTCTAATGATATCTATATGCAGATCTCACTTATCATGTTGATTGGTCTGTTGGCCAAGAATGCCATCCTGATTGTGCAGTTCGCCCTTGAGCGTCGACATACGGGTATGGCCATTACGTGGTCGGCTATTCTGGGTGCTACTGCCCGTCTGCGTCCTATCTTGATGACCTCGTTTGCAATGGTCATCGGTCTGTTGCCCATGATGTTCGCATCGGGTGTAGGCAAGAATGGTAACCAGACGCTGGGTGCAGCCGCTGTGGGCGGTATGCTCATCGGTACGTTCCTGCAGATATTCGTCGTGCCGGGCCTGTTCGTCATCTTCCAGACGCTGCAGGAGAAGCTCAGCCCGATTAAGTTTGAAGGCGACGAAGAGAATCCCGATGTGACCACTGAATTGCAGCAGTATGCTAAGCGTCCCGTGGAATACAAATTAGAGAAATAAGAGATATGAAGAAGATAATGATGATATTGGCAGTTTCGTCAATGATGGCGAGCTGCGGACTCTATAACAAGTACGAGCGTCCCGACGTGAACACAACGGGGCTCGTACGTGACATTGTCAGCGATGGCGACACGCTGCAGGTCAATACCGATGAGAACTTCGGTGACCTGCCCTGGCGCGAGGTGTTCACCGACCCCCAGTTGCAGAGTCTGATTGAGAAGGCACTTGAGAACAATACCGACCTGCGTAATGCTGCCCTCAATGTGAAGATGATGGAGGATATGCTCAAAGTGGCAAAGTTGTCCTTCTTGCCCAGCGTGGCCGTCGCTCCCAGCGGCACCATTAGCCGTGTGCAGATGGACGGTGCCACCACCGGCAAGACCTACCAGTTGCCTATCTCGGCTTCATGGAATGTCGATCTCTTTGGCAACATCCTCTCGCAGAAGCGTTCCAGACAGATGCAGTTGCTTGCCACCAAGGACTATCAGGTGGTGGTGAAGACCAACATCATCTGTGGTATAGCCAACCTCTATTATACGCTGATGATGCTTGACGAGCAGAAGGTAATCCTCAACGATATGGAGGGACTGACCAAAGAGACTTGGGAGATGATGAAGTTGCAGCATCAGTTGGGCATGGCACGTTCTACCAGTGTGCAGAGTGCTGAGGCCAACTACTACAGCGTTCAGGCGCAGGCCATTGACCTGAAACGGCAGATCCGTGAGATGGAAAACTCCATGTCACTGCTGCTTAACGAGCCTGGTCACCAGATCCCACGTGGCAAGTTCAGCGAGCAGTCGCTCCCCACGAAGTTCTCAGCAGGCGTAGGCATCCAGTTGCTGTCCAACCGTGCCGATGTGCACGCTGCCGAGATGGCGTTGGCACAGTGCTTCTATGATGCCGAAACGGCTCGTTCAAAGTTCTATCCTAACATCAATGTTAGCGGCACGGCTATGTTTACCAACTCGCTCGGCTCGGCTATTGTCAATCCCGGCAAGTGGCTCCTCTCGGCTGTAGGCTCGCTGACACAGCCCATCTTCCAGCACGGAGCTATCATAGCAGGGTTGAAAGTGGCCAAGGCTCAGCAGGAACAGGCCTACAATACTTGGCAGAATACCGTCTTGAAAGCCGGCAATGAAGTATCCAACGCTCTGGTGCTCTATCATGCCAGCGACGAGAAGAGCCAGTTGGAAGCCAAGCAGATCGCAGTGTTGACCAAGAATGTGAGTGATACCCAGTTGCTCTACAAGAGTAAGGGCAGCAGTTATCTTGAAGTCATCTCGGCCGAGAGCAACCTGCTCAATGCCCGTATCTCGAAAGTTCAGGACGACTTCTACAAGATGCAGGCCGTGGTCAACCTCTATCAGGCTCTGGGAGGCGGTAGCAAGTAATATTGAAAAATGAAATGTTGAAAAATTGAAGTTATGGCAAGTGAAATTAGTCCAAGAGCCGAAATCAGCCCTAAGGCGAAAATCGGCGACAACTGCAAGATATTCCCCTTTGTGTATATTGAGGACGATGTAGAGATCGGTGACAACTGTATCATCTTTCCTTTCGTCAGCATCCTCAGTGGTACACGCATGGGTAGTCATAACAAGGTGCATCAGGGCTCCGTCATTGGAGCGTTGCCGCAGGATTTTGACTTCCGAGGTGAGAAGTCGGAGTGTATCATTGGCAACAATAATATCATCCGCGAGAACGTGGTGATCAACCGCGCCACTCACACTGGTGGACAGACTGTCATTGGCAATGACAATGTGCTGATGGAGGGTGCTCATATCAGTCACGACACCAAGGTGGCCGATCGCTGTGTGTTTGGCTATGGCACCAAGGTCGCAGGTGACTGCGTTATTGAGGATGGTGTAATCTTCTCGTCGTCGGTAATCGCCAATGCCAAGACCCGCGTGGGTACCGGTGCCATGATTCAGGCCAGCACTGCCTTCTCGAAGGACGTGCCTCCCTATGTCATCTGCACCAAGCGTTCAGAGTATGGTGGTGTGAACTTCACCATGGGTCGCAGCTATGGTGTCGAGGAAAAGACGCTGAAGCATATTGCCAATGCCTATCGTCTGTTATTCCTAAGTAACACCTCGCTTTTCGATGCAATCAACCAGATTGAGCAACAGGTGCCCGATGGTCCGGAAATCCGCAACATCATCCAATTCCTGCGCTCCACCCAGTTGGGTGTCATTGCAAAGATTTAAGCATAGAAAAAGGGAATCCCATCATGAGATTCCCTTTTTTTTATCTGTCATTTTTTTCTTGATTATCTTTTGTTCGCGGTTTGATTATCTTTTGAACAGTAAAAAGGCATCGTTTGAAGCCTCCAAACCACCCGTTTGAAGCCTTCATTCATTGCTTATTTCGCATAAGCTACTACAAAATCTGTGATTGCAAAAAATATTTTCCTAACTTTTTTTCGATTTATAACATCATAACGTCACTTTCTTTATAACATACTGAATATTAGACTGTTTCGAGTGACGT
>CAMWKM010000107.1 GCA_947174835.1 uncultured Prevotella sp. | reverse complement strand
AGATAATGAATTTGTCGGTATCAATATCAACACTTGGGAGTACTCCATGCTCTCAACCCCGGAAGAGACTGTTGTTAAGATTATAGAACGACTCGTAAAGGCTCTTGCAAAAGGAGAAAAACAGCAGACAGCAATGGATAAATTCTCCAAATGGGCAAAAGTAGGTGGAGGAGTTGCTTTCCGTGCAGCACGTGAAGCAGCTAAAATTGCAGGGGGTGTAGCTGGTGCACTTCTTGTAGAGGGGATCGTAGGTAGTGGCCCGAACGGAGAGAAGGATAAGTCCGAAGATGTTTCTCTTTCCGATTTGAAAGAAACCCTTGAAAAAGCAGTCGCAGACCATATAAATGATGGCAAAAAAGGAGTATTGGTATTTGTTGATGACCTCGACAGACTCAATCCACCTGTAGCCGTGGAAATCCTTGAGCTTCTTAAAAACATCTTCTGCCTCCAAAATTGCATCTTCATTCTTGCTATTGACTATGAAGTAGTTGTAAAAGGCCTTGAACCTAAGTTCGGTAAGCTAACGGACAAGAATGAGCGTGAATTCCGTTCGTTCTTCGATAAGATAATCCAGGTACCATTCTCGCTTCCTGTCAATAACTACAAACCAGAGTCGTTTTTATACGAAAAGCTTCGAGAAATTGAATACGTTGATAATAAAGATGACCTTAACAAGGACCAACTCAGTGAGAAATTCTCGGAAATAGTTGATAAGACAGTGGGGAAAAATCCTCGCTCTATTAAACGTCTTATTAACTCGCTTTCGCTCATCAATTGTATTGCAAAAATAGACGACGGATATTATTCCAAAGAACCTCTGATTTCTCCCGATAGCCTTGCTGGTAAAATTATCAATTTTGCCGTTATTGCTGTGCAAATTAGCTATCCTCGCATTTATAATCTTTTGATATTCCAACCTGACTTCACCCAATGGGATTGGGAGACTGCACGCCGTTTTAAGGCAATTGAGCCTGAAAACATCGAATCTTTACAAAGAGATGAGAATATATGGGAAAATGTACTCAGCGCGATTTGCGAAACGGATACTTATCTAAAAACGCGTGAGTCTGACATCAAGGAAATAATAGAACTTATATCTAAAGAGATTAAAGAGAATTGCCAATCTTCTGAATCTGGAAAAATTCTAAAAGAATTTCTGAATAGGTCGTCAGTAACAGGTGTCGGAGGACTTCGCAATACAACCAACGTGGACTACTCTCAAATAGTATCAAAACTCCATTCTAATGTTATTTCCGTTATAGCAAACAAGCATAGGGATTGGAAATTCAGTGCCCGACGAGTAACCAATTGTGGAGGATTCAACTTATTCCCTGCACAACGACACATTCAATCGAGGATTTCACCATGCGAGTTGAACAATGGTCGTATTACTATGAGACTCGAAATACCTTCCTTTATAGACATAAATGCGTATCCTAACATTAAAAGAATTCTTGAACTTAACATTTCTGAGGCGTTAAAAGATGCGAACTTCTCAAAATTAGTTGATACTTTTGATGAGGCAATAACTCCTCTTTTGAATAAGGAATGGTTCAAAGGTCAAACCTTGCGTTATCGTCTTACTGAGCAATGGAATAATAACGGAAAATGGCGCAACCCCAAAGCTGTACTTCTTAATACGACATTCGACTTCACATTACCCACTTCAGATAATTTCGAGCAATCTGAAGTTATTGATGCAATGACAACTGTTCACGAAGCCGTATGGAATTTACATCTTAATGCAAAAAAACTCCGATAACTTTCACTATGGAAATAAAAGTATTTGCACATCATAGAGATTTTTTTCGCTGGCGAACACTTATTCAGGTAGGTGATGATTAGACAATCCGAGGCACCGTATTTATGAAGAATCCTGGCTTAATGGTCAAAATATGGAAACTAATACAAGACAAAGCCAGTCTACTACAAGCATTTCTGCCTATCCTACAAAAATTACGTCACCATCTGGAAGCAACAATTTACTGATGTCCAAACCCTGAAAAAAGATAGGTCAATCAATTGATTGACCTATCTTTTTTCAGGGTGCCCGGTGGGACTCGAACCCACGACATTCAGAACCACAATCTGACGCTCTAACCAACTGAACTACGGGCACCATGTTGATTTTTGCGAGTGCAAAGGTACAACATTTACGCGACACCACCAAATATTTGCCCAAAAATTTTGCAAAAAACTACTTTTAAAAGGGGAATCCAAATATTTATTTGTATCTTTGCAAACAAAACATTAAATATTGATGCAAATATGAACAGAATTTTTGTAACAATCGCGCTCTTTGTATCGGCTGTGACCTTATCGGCACAAACTAAGACTGCCCGTGAAGAAATCAAGGAAAATCCTTATCTGGCAGGTGCCAATTATGTGGACTACGACCGCCAGTTGCCCGACTTCCAGTACACGAAAGCCCCGAAGGGCTACGTACCGTTCTACTTCTCACACTACGGTCGTCACGGCTCGCGCTGGCTCATCGGTAAGGATGACTATGAGCGAGTGTTACGGCCTCTACGCAAGGCTCGCCAAGAAGGAAAGCTGACACGCGAGGGTCAGGAGGCGCTGCGACAACTGGAGGTATTCAATAAGACCACCAATAAGCGTCTGGGCGACCTAACTACCGTTGGTGAACGCCAGCACCACGGCATCGGTAAGCGCATCGCTGAGCATTTTCCAGAGATTTTCGTCAAGACAAAGGGATTGCACATTGATGCCCGAAGCACTACTGTGAATCGTTGTATCCTATCGATGATTGCCGAATGTGAGGAACTGATGGCTGCCAACCCTACTGCCCGCATCCATAATGACGTGAGCGAAAGCCTGCAATACTATCTGAACCAAAATTGGGAAGGTATTGTCAAGGAGAACGGTCGCAGTGCCCGTGAAGAGCGACACGCTTTTGCAAAGAAATGCGTACACCCTGAGCGGTTGAATACAGTACTTTTCAATGATCAGCAATGGGTACACGACAGCATTGATGCCAATATGTTGATGCGCCATCTGTTCCAAGTGGTCATCAATATGCAGAGCCACGATAATGCCCCCGACATGATTAACCTGTTCACCAACGATGAGATCTACGACTTGTGGCGCCAAGGCAATGCCGAATGGTATGTAAACTATGGAGCCTCCCCCCTGTCAAAAGGAGTGATGCCATTCAGCCAGTTCAACCTTCTGACTAACTTCATTGAGACTGCCGATACTTGTCTGGCTATTGGCAAACCGCAGGCTACGATGCGCTTTGGGCATGAGATATGTGTGCTGCCGCTGGCCTGTCTGATGGAACTTGACTCATGTGGCATTCAAGTAGAACGTTTGGAGGATGTGGAAAATCACTGGCGAAACTACAAGATATTCCCCATGGCCTGCAACATTCAGTTGATTTTCTATAAGCCCAAGAAGGGTAATGGTCCCATTTTGGTAAAGGCTTTGCTGAACGAGCGTGAAGCCACGCTACCCGCAGGTGCTACTGACACACCTTATTATTATAAGTGGGAAGACCTAAGAAACTATTGGACCAAGAAACTCAACGATTTTAAGAACCTATAAAGAGACTGTATTATGAAGAAACTATTTACAGCAATCGTTTTCTGCTGTGTGGTCATTCCGACTTTAGCACAATCGCAATTCGGTGAACAACCGAAGTTGGTAGTGGGCATCGTGGTCGATCAGATGCGTTGGGACTATATGAGCCGCTACTACGATCAGTTTACAGACGGGGGCTTCAAGCGCCTTATCGACGAAGGCTATTCGTGTAACAACTGTCTCATCAACTATGTGCCTACAGTAACATCCATCGGCCATACCTCGGTCTATACAGGCACCAGTCCCGCCTATCATGGCATCTGCGGTAACTACTTCTATTTAGACGGGCAATTAGTGGGTTGCGTCTCTGACACTACCATACAGAGCGTGGGCTCCAACACAAGCAAAGGACAGTCATCACCACACCGGCTGCTGGCCTCAACCATCGGTGATCAACTTCGATTGCATACTGATTTCCGCTCAAAAGTCATCGGCATCAGCTACAAAGACCGCGCTGCAATCCTGCCTGCAGGACGCGCTGCCTCTGCTGCCTATTGGATTGACACCAAGGCTCTCTGCTTTGTCAGTAGCACCTACTATATGAACGAGTTACCCGACTACGTGAAGCAGATGAACGGTCAAATGGCTAAGAACAAGGAACTGAAGAAGGTAGGAGCCGACGTTGCCCTCTATCCCATCTGCGGTACACTGATTACTGATATGGCTATTGCTGCCCTGAAGGGTGAAAACCTGGGTAAGGGCAAAAACACCGATATGCTTTGCGTCAGCTATTCGCAGACTGACGCTATCGGCCACAAGGTGGGCACTCGCGACCCGCGTACCACTGAGGCTTATCTGGAACTCGACAAAGACCTGCACCGACTGCTCGCTGCTCTCGACGAACAGGTTGGTAAAGGCAACTATCTACTATTCCTGACGGCTGATCACGGCGGTGCCCACAACTGGAAGTTCATGCAGGACAACCGGCTGAATGGCGGAAAATTCCTTTATGAGGATGTTCAGAAAGAGGCCGAAGCCCAAGTAGCAAAGATGCTGGGGGCCAAGAAGCCTGTTATCAACGGCATCCTTGATTTCCGTGTAAATCTCAATCACAAGTCGATTGCCGAGCAGGGACTAAGTGTCGATGCCGTGAAAAACGTCATCATCGACTATCTGCGCACCGTTGACCATGTTATCTTTGCTGTTGACTTCGAGCGTGTACGCACCTCCAGTCTGCCCGAACGCCTGATGAACATGGCCTTGATGGGGTATCATCCCCGTCGTTCCGGTGACATCCTTATTATCACCGAACCCAACTATTATATGTATAGTTCATGGTCATCACCCATCGGCACCACTCATGGCGAGTGGAACCCACACGATGCCCATATCCCCTTGCTGTTCTATGGCTGGCACGTAGAGCACGGTGCAACCAGTCGCGAGGTGCATATTACCGACATTGCCCCCACTATCTGCCAGATGCTCCACATCCAGCAACCCAATGCCTGCTCAGGCGAGGCCATCACAGAGATCACAAAATGATAATGGAATTTTCCAATACTGCCGGTAATGATCGGCAAAAGAAAAAGAAATAATGGCAGGAAGTTGACTTCCTGCCATTATTTCTTTGAGGTCTTATTTCACTTCCTCTATGATCTTGGCACCTTCTTTCAGGGCCTCCATGTTCAAAGGAATCAGAGCATGATGGCGCTCGGGTAGCGTTTTCTTGAGAGCCTTTTCTACACCCTTGTCGCTCACAACAGGAGCCACCTTCAGCAGCCCGCCCAATACTATCATGTTGAAAACCTTACCGTTCTTCATCTCGGCAGCCTTGTCCATTGCGTTGATGCAATAGACCTTGATGTCCTTACGAGTCGGCGGATTGATGATGCCAAAGCCATCGTAGATGAGAATACCTCCGGGCTTGATCTTCGGTTCGAACTTCTCCAGCGAAGGCTGATTAAGCACTACGGCAATGTCATACTTGCTGAGGATAGGCGAAGAGATACGCTCATCACTGACAATGACCGTCACATTGGCTGTACCACCACGCTGCTCAGGACCGTAGGCCGGCATCCAAGTCACTTCCTTGTCCTCCATCAGTCCTGAATAGGCCAGAATCTTACCCATCGAGAGCACACCCTGACCTCCGAAACCTGAAATGATTATCTCTTTTTTCATCATATTTCCTTATTTGTCGGTCGTATCTTTTAAGTCACCTTTCGGATAGAAGGGGAACATATTCTCCTTCATCCACTCATTAGCCTTGGCGGGAGTGAGTTTCCAACCACTGTTACAGGTAGAGACAATCTCTACGAGCGAACTTCCCTTGCCGGCCATCGAAGCCTCAAATGCTTTGCGCAGTGCTTTCTTGGCCTTGTTGATAGAAGCTACGCTCTCTACACTCTGACGAGTCACATAGCAGGTTCCTTCCAACTGGGCAGCAATATCGGCCATCTTCAAGGGATAGCCATGCAATTGCGGATCGCGGCCGTAAGGACAAGTAGAGGTCTTCTGACCAACCAGCGTCGTAGGTGCCATCTGACCGCCCGTCATGCCATAGATAGCATTGTTGACAAAGATGATAACAATGTTCTCGCCACGATTCAGAGCGTGAATAGTCTCACAAGTACCGATACAAGCCAAGTCGCCATCACCCTGATAAGTAAATACAAGACGGTCAGGCCAGCAACGCTTGATACCCGTAGCCAGCGCGGGAGCACGACCGTGGGCGGCTTCCTGCCAGTCAATATCTATATAATTGTACGCGAAGACGGCACAGCCCACAGGGCTCACGCCTACAACCTTGTCCTCCATACCCATTTCCTCGATGACTTCGGCAATGAGCTTATGCACCACACCATGCGAGCAGCCCGGGCAGTAGTGCATATTATTGTCGTTCATCAGCGTCGGCTTCTTGCAGACGATATTCTCCGGTTGAACTATCTGATTTCTATCCATTGTTGCTTCTTTTTCTTTGCAACGAACCAATAGGACTTAAAGACTTCTTTATCAAGTAGCGTCTGTCCTGTTTGTCCGATGCTACATCAGTTTTGTTTTCAGTGCTTCTACTATCTCCTCCGGATCCGGCACGATACCACCAAGGCGACCAAACTGCTCAACAGGCACAGCACCATTCACGGCAAGGCGGACATCCTGTACCATCTGACCTGCGTTGACCTCGGCTACGAGGATACCTTTCTTGCCCTTGACGAGTTCGGCAATCTCCTTCATGGGGAACGGGAACAGCGTAATAGGACGGAACAGACCAACTTTGATCCCCTGTTCGCGAGCAATCTCCACACTCTTCTCTGCGATACGGGCAGCAGAACCGAAGGCTATGATAGCATACTCGGCATCGTCACACTGCTGCATCTCATAACGCACCTCATTCTCCTGAATCTTGGCATACTTTTTCTGAAGGGCAATATTGCGTTGCTCCATGATCTCAGGCTTCAGTTCCAGAGAAGTAATCACCGAACGTCCAAGGCTCTTCGGCTTGCCCATTGATGCCCAAGGACACTGAGCAATCACCTCCTCATCAGTGCGACGGGGCTTGAACGGTGGCAATACCACCTTCTCCATCATCTGACCGATGACACCATCAGAGAGGATCATGGCAGGATTACGATATTTGAAAGCCAGTTCGAAGGCGAGATCCACAAAGTCGGCCATCTCCTGAACAGAAGACGGAGCAAGAACAATGACCTTGTAGTCACCATTACCGCCACCACGCGTAGCCTGGAAATAGTCACCCTGTGAGGGCTGTATCGTTCCCAAACCGGGACCACCACGCTGCACATTCACAAACACGCCCGGCACTTCTGCACCGGCCATATACGTGATACCCTCTTGCATCAACGCAATACCGGGGCTCGAAGAAGAGGTCATGGCACGCTTACCGGAACCGGCAGCACCATAGACCATATAGATACTGGCCAGTTCGCTCTCAGCCTGTACCACCTGCATACCGGTGGTCTCCCAAGGCTTCAACTCAGCCAGTGTCTCAATCACCTCACTTTGCGGAGTAATAGGATAGCCGAAATAGCCGTCGCATCCGCAACGAATAGCAGCATGGGCTATCGCCTCATTGCCTTTCATCAACACTACCTCTTTCTCTTCTGTCATAACTTATTCCTCCACTCGTTTACGATACACGGTGATGCACCCGTCTGGACAGACAATACCACACGAGGCACAACCAATGCAAGCCTCCTCATTGGCAGCCTCCACGTATGGGTAGCCATGCTGATTCACTTTTCCGGCCAAAGCAATAACCTGCTGCGGACAGGCGATGATGCACAGTGAGCATCCCTTGCACCGCTCGGTATTCACCTCTATGGCGCCTTTCATTTTTGCCATTTTTATTCGCTTAGTTCTTACACTTATTAATGAATATAGGTGCAAAGGTAACAATTATTCCCGAATTAGCAAAACAAAAGAGTATTTTCTTTTGATGGGTTCTATGTATGTTGCCATTGTCAAGGATTGTACATATCCTTGCAATAAAAATTCATGATGTCGTCAAGCATTTGCTTGGCCTCTACAGCGGGGCTATCAGGGTCGAGCCTGATAGCCTCGATGTAGCTGTTGATGGCCTCATGCCATTGGCCCTGTTTGCGGTAAGCGTTGCCCTGCTCGTAATACTCCTGAGCTGTCATTACTTGTAATACTCCTTCTTACCGGCAGCCAGCGTGTTCTTCATCAGCGAACAGATAGTCATAGGCCCTACTCCACCCGGTACAGGTGTAATATAAGAGCACTTCGGACTGACTTCGTCGAACTTCACATCACCGTTCAAACGGAAGCCACTCTTCCTCGAAGCATCGGGCACACGGGTTGTACCGACGTCGATAATAACAGCACCATCCTTCACCATGTCGGCTGTCACGAAATCGGGCTGACCGATGGCAGCAATGATAATATCGGCTTCGCGGCACTCCTCTTTCAGAGTCTTCGAACGCGAATGACAGACGGTGACTGTGGCATCGCCATATTGCTTCTGCATCATCAGTTGCGCCATAGGTTTGCCAACGATGTTCGAGCGTCCCAGAATAACACACTTCTTACCACTGGTCTCAACACCATAACGCTTAAGCAGCGTGATGATGCCCAGCGGTGTAGCAGAGATAAAGCAAGGCAGACCGATAGCCATACGCCCCACGTTGATGGGATGGAAACCGTCAACATCCTTACGATAGTCGATAGCCTCAATGATTTTCTGCTCATCAATATGTTTGGGCAGAGGCAACTGCACGATGAAGCCGTCGACATCTTCATCGTTGTTCAATCGCGACACGCAAGCCAGCAGTTCTTCTTCCGTCACGTCGTCCTCATAGCGGATGAGCGTTGACTTGAAACCACAGGCTTCACAGGCCAGCACTTTATTCTTTACATAGGTTTCCGAGCCACCATCGTGTCCCACGAGCACTGCTGCCAGATGCGGCTGCTTGCCACCTTTGGTCACAATATCCTTTACCTCTTCTGCTATCTCGGCCTTGATCTGTGTGGCCGTTGCTTTTCCGTCAATCAGTTGCATCGTTATTATTTTTTCATATTTTTCATAGCGGCAGCCATCTGAGCCATGCGGCCACGATCCATGCCACTTACCATCTTCATCATCTTTTTGGTCTGGTCGAACTGTTTCATCAGGCGATTCACATCTTCCAGTTTAGTACCGGAACCCTTGGCAATACGCAGGCGACGACTCTGGTTGATGATATCGGGATTGGCACGCTCTTTCGGTGTCATCGAGTTGATGATAGCCTCAATACCCTTGAAAGCATTGTCATCAATATCAAGATCCTTGATCTGCTTACCCACACCGGGAATCATCGCAGCCAGTTCCTTGATGTTACCCATCTTCTTGATCTGCTGAATCTGGGACATGAAGTCATTGAAGTCAAACTTGTTCTTGCGGATTTTCTTCTCCAGTTCCTGAGCCTGTTTCTCATCGAACTGCATCTGAGCACGCTCCACCAAAGAGACTACGTCACCCATACCGAGGATACGGTCGGCCATACGTTCGGGATGGAACACGTCGATAGCCTCCATCTTCTCGCCCGTACCCACAAATTTAATGGGCTTGGTGACAACGGTACGGATAGAGAGAGCCGCACCCCCACGAGTATCACCATCGAGTTTTGTCAGCACCACGCCATCGAAGTCGAGACGTTCATTGAACTCCTTGGCCGTGTTCACGGCATCCTGACCCGTCATAGAATCTACCACAAAGAGTGTCTCATCGGGATTGATGGCCTGCTTCAGATTAGAAATCTCGTTCATCATCTCCTCATCGACAGCCAGACGACCGGCAGTATCGACGATGACCACGTTGTAGTTCTCCTGCTTAGCCTTGCGGATAGCGTTCTGGGCAATCTCAACAACATTCTTGTTACCTTCCTCCGTGTAGACATCAACACCCACGGTCTGACCCACCACCTTCAACTGTTCAATAGCAGCGGGACGATAGACG
>CAMWKM010000106.1 GCA_947174835.1 uncultured Prevotella sp. | reverse complement strand
CAATACAATATTCTACTGCTTAATAAAAGTCACTTGCACCCCGTGTACCCTGTGCACCCAGATTTTTCACTTTCGCTATCGCAAATACGACTTAAAATTAGAAAGTAGGCTAATTAACACAAGAAATTAGGCCATTTAACACAAGAAATTGGCCTAATTTTGAAAAAGCACTAAAATTTAGGTGCACAGGGTACACGGGGTGCAAGTGACTTTTATTAAGCAGTAGAAGTTACAATTTCTCACCCAATTGGCCTTTTTTTACAGGCTTTTTTGTAACTTTGTACCCAAAAACGTGAAACGATGAAGAATAGGCAACGGATTTTTGGCATATTTTTATTGTGCTTGACAGCATTACCTGTTATGGGAGAGACAAAGACCATCAAACTGAGAGTCATCGAGACCAGCGACGTACACGGGCACTTCTTCCCCTACGACTTCGTGGAGAGGAAGCCACTGAAAGGAACATTGGTCAGAGTGAATACCTACGTCAACCGACTGCGCGATGAATACGGTGACAACCTGTTGCTCATCGACAACGGTGACATTCTGCAAGGACAGCCCACCTGCTACTGGTCGAACTACGTGGCTACCGACGAGGAGAACATTGCGGCCTCGGTGGTGAACTATATGAGATACGATGTGGAGAGCATGGGCAACCACGATGTGGAGACAGGACACGGGGTCTACGACAAATGGATTCGCGAAGTGCGCTGCCCGCTGCTGGGTGCCAACATCGTGGACACAAAGACGGGACAGCCCTATGTGAAGCCTTATGAGATCTTTGTGCGCGACGGAGTGAGAATTGCAATCATCAGTATGCTGACACCCACTATCTCCAGTTGGCTGAACGAGAGCCTTTGGGAGGGTCTGAACTTCCTGGAGATGGTGGAATGTGCAAAGCACTGGGTGAAAGAGGTAAAAGAGGTGGAACATGCCGATCTGGTACTGGGTCTATTCCATAGCGGCAAAGAAGGCGGCATCAGTCTGCCCGACGGACGCATGGAGGATGCTACGGCTAAGGTGGCTCGCGAGGTGCCCGGCTTCGACATCATTTTCTTCGGACACGACCATCAGCAGCACAACGAGTGGATAACCTGCAACGACGGCAGTCAAGTGCTGACGCTCGATCCCTCGTGCTGGGCTCTCAACGTGGCCGATGCCCAGATTGAACTGACCTACGTGGACGGACAACTGACCAAGAAGGATATCAAGGGCGACATCGTCAGCGTGCGCGAGGAAGCCATTGACCAGCAGATGATGGCCCACTTTCAACCTCAGATTGACCGCATCAAGCAATACGTGAATCGCCCCATCGGTCGCTTTGAGACCACGGCACGAACCCGCGACAGCTTCTTCGGCAACTCGAACTTCACTGATTTCATACACAACCTGCAACTGCAAATCTCAAAGGCCGACATCTCGTTTAACGCACCACTGTCGTTTGACAGTCAGATCAGTGCGGGCAATGTGACCGTGGCCGATATGTTCAAGCTCTACCGCTTTGAGAACAAGCTCTATGTGCTGAATATGACAGGACGCGAAATCAAGGGACATCTGGAGGAAAGCTACAGCCGATGGGCCAACACGATGAGCAGTGCCGACGACCACCTGCTGCAACTCAACAACCGGTCGAAAGGCGACCAGCAACGCATGGGTTTCCTCAACTATACGTTCAACTTCGACTCTGCCGCCGGCATTGACTATGAGGTGGACGTCACCAAGCCCGATGGGCAGAAAGTGCGCATCCTCCGGATGTCGAACGGTGAGCCTTTCGATGAGCAGAAAAACTACAAGGTGGTGATGAACAGCTACCGGGGCAACGGTGGCGGCGACCTGCTCATCAAGGGAGCCGGCATTGCCAAGAAAGACCTCGGCGAGCGCATCATCTATCAATCGCCCCTTGATCTGCGCTACTACCTGATGAAAGAAATTGAACGTATGGGCAACGTCACGCCTAAGGCCAATACCAACTGGAAGTTCGTGCCCGAGGAATGGACGGTGCCTGCCGCCCGACGCGACAGGAAACTGATTTTCGGAGAAGAATGAAGACATACTATTTTGTGTTCTGCAAAGACGACCTGATGCTGGAGCGTCGGGCTGACGGCAGTTATACCATCCCCCTTCAGGAGGAGCCGCCCACAGAGGTCAAGCCCTGGACGACCATCATCAACATTGCATCGCTGGACGGCATAGAGACAAAGGCATACAATATAGACAGCCCCGTCACTGCGGACGACCGCTACGAGATGTGCCCCCTACGACAGAGTTACTACAGACTGCCGGAGGCCCTCTACCTGAAAGCCGGCAAATGTGCAGAACTGCTTCACTGGGATCGCAACACGAAGTTCTGCGGTGTGTGCGGTGGACAGATGCACTTCCATACTGACATCAGCAAACGGTGCGAGATGTGCGGCAAGGAAGTGTGGCCCTCACTGGCACCGGCCGTCATCGTGCTCATCAAAAAGGGCGATGAGATCCTGCTGGCCAGAGGGCGTAACTTCAAGAGTGAGTTCTACGGTCTGATTGCCGGATTTGTGGAAACAGGCGAGACCCTGGAAGAGGCTGTCAAACGCGAAGTAAAGGAAGAAACGGGCCTCAACATCAAGAACATCCGCTATTTCGGCTCGCAGTCATGGCCCTACCCCAGCGGTCTGATGGTAGGTTTCACAGCCGACTATGAGAGCGGTGAATTGCACCTGCAACAGGAGGAACTGAAAAAGGCAGGCTGGTTCCAACGCACCAATCTGCCTAAACTTCCGGAAAAACTCTCCATCGCCCGCCGACTTATTGACTACTGGCTGGAGGAATGCTGATAACTTAGTTTTCGAGTAACTTCATCGTCATCTTGCCATCGAAGCCAATGAGCGTCTCCACCATGTAGCAACTGGCACCATCGGGGATGCATAGTGTGGCATCGAAATGAACACCACGGGCATCAATACGGTCATAGTGCATATTGCCCAGAATGGCCTGTTCAAGAAACTCCTGAGGGACATCTGCTGCATACATCTGCTTGGTCAAGTCGCGGGAGAAAAGACAGGCAGCACCCTTGTAGAGACTGACATGGATAATGTTGTCATAATAGACATTCTCGACCCTCACTCCCTCGTTGCTGTAGTTTGTCTTCACTACCTTGTACTTAGTAGGATTGACGGCAATATACCAATGGTAGCGATCGCCACCAAAGAATACAACAGAATCTATCTTGATGACTTCGGTGGCCGTCAGAATCTCTGGTTGGCGATGGGCGAAAGCAATAGTATCATCGTCGGTCTCACTCTTGATAAACTTTCGCAGATCACCTGCCTGATTACGGAACCAGAACACATATTGGCTCTGTTTGGCAATGGGATAACGGTTGGCCCCCAAGCAAAGCGAGTCACCGACGATGAGGAAATAGGCTGGCTGACTCGCAGAGTCGGGATAGTAGATAGTGTCGCCTTCGGCACGGAAGGCCACCTCCTGCGTCTCGTCCTCAATCCAGATGCCCTGCAACATCGCCTTAGCTTCCGTGCTCTCTTCTTCTTCGGTAAGCGCACCGGAAGTATCTCCCTGCTGTTTGCAGGATGCCAGTAGCAGAACACAGATGCCTATCAGTATTATTGATGTTACCTTCATTATTTACCTATGCAGTAATACTCAAAGCCGTACTCCTCGATCTCTTCCGTATCAAAGATGTTGCGCCCATCAATGACCAATGGCCGGCGCATGGCTTTCTTGACAACGCCCCAGGTAGGCAGGCGGAACTCCTTCCACTCGGTAAGCAGCAGCATGGCATCGGCATCAAGCACAGCATCGTACATATCGCGGCAGTAGACGACCCGATCACCGATGCGACGCTTGCACTCGTCCATTGCGATGGGATCGAACACACGAACTTTACAGCCGGCAGCCAGCAACTTATCAATCATCACCAAGGCTGTGGACTCACGCATATCATCAGTCTCCGGCTTGAAAGAAAGCCCCCACATGGCAATAGTCTTACCCTTGAGTGATTCACCCTGATAAGCCTTCTGCAACTTCTCAAAGAGTACAGACTTCTGACGTTCGTTGACACGCTCGACGGCTTTCAGTACCTCCATAGAGTAACCGTTCTGATCAGCCGTCTTAATGAGTGCCTTCACATCCTTAGGAAAACACGAACCACCGTATCCGCAACCGGCATAGAGGAACTTGCGGCCAATGCGGGTGTCGCTACCGATACCCGCACGCACCATATTGACATCGGCACCGACTCGCTCACACAGATTGGCAATATCATTCATAAACGAGATACGTGTGGCCAGCATTGAGTTGGCAGCATATTTGGTCATCTCGGCTGAGGGGATATCCATAAATATGACACGGAAATTATTGATGAGGAACGGCTTGTAGAGTTTCGTGAGCGTCTTCTTTGCCTCTTCGCTCTCCACACCGACAACCACGCGGTCGGGACTCATAAAATCCTTGATGGCATTGCCCTCCTTGAGGAACTCAGGATTGGAAGCCACATCAAAGGGCACATCCACACCACGCTTTTTGAGTTCCTCCTCAATGGTGTGACGCACCTTGCGGGCCGTGCCCACA
This sequence comes from uncultured Prevotella sp., assembly GCA_947174835.1. GTDB lineage: Bacteria > Bacteroidota > Bacteroidia > Bacteroidales > Bacteroidaceae > Prevotella. The sequence goes on along the minus strand of CAMWKM010000106.1, from coordinate 5,657 downwards.
GGAACAGTCGACTTGGTGACCACCACCAAATAACGGTTCAGGTTCTCACCGATGGTCTTGGCAACCTGCAATACATACTTCAGGTCGGCCGATCCATCCTCGTCAGGAGGCGTACCTACGGCAGAGAAAACGATCTCCTGATCGTTCAATATTGAAGCCAAATCAGTGGTAAACTTCAGTCGGCCAGCCTTGGCATTCTTCTGCACCAACTGATCCAATCCGGGTTCATAGATGGGTATCTCACCATTGTTCAACCTCTCAACCTTCTTCTCGTCTACATCCACACAAGTGACATTGACGCCCGTCTCTGCGAAACAAGCACCGGAAACAAGGCCGACATAGCCTGTGCCTACTATTGCTATATTCATAATTACTATCTAAAGTTTAGATTCATTAAAAACACTCTGCCTCACTCAACAGGGGCAGCCTGAGGTCCTTTTCACTGGTCAACACGTCCTTGGGATCAATGGGCCAGCCGATACCTAATGCAGAATCGTCCCAACGGATACCGGCCTCAGCCTGAGGGGTATAGACATTGTCAACCTTATAGGCGAAGATGGCCTCATCGCTCAGCACCAAAAAGCCGTGGGCAAAGCCACGAGGAATAAAAAACTGACGCTTATTGTCCTCTGTCAACTCAACCGATACATGGCGACCAAAGGTCGGTGAACTCCTACGAATGTCGACAGCCACGTCAAGCACACGACCTTTGATGACCCTTACTAACTTTGCCTGCGAGAACTCGCCCTTCTGATAGTGAAGTCCACGGAGGACACCATACGCAGACTTCGATTCGTTGTCCTGAATGAAATCCACCTTCCCTATATGCTCCTCAAATTCTGCCTGCTTCCAGGTTTCCATAAAATAACCGCGAGCATCACTAAAAACCCGAGGCTCAATTACATACACCCCATCAATGAGGGTCTTTTTATATTCCATTCCTAAGTCTTATACAAGATTTCAGGGTACAAAAGTAAGAAATATATTTGTAAATAAAGAACTTTTTTCTTATTTTTTATTTGCACATCTCGGGAAAAAGCCTTACCTTTGCGGCGTGATTGAACTAAGCAGACATATTGAAATATTACTATTGAGCAACGATTGTGTCATTGTGCCCGACTTGGGCGGATTCATGGCACACCATATTGATGCGCGATACGATGAGCAGGAGCAAATGTTCCTGCCCCCTCTTTGTACATTGGGCTTCAATCCCCAACTAAAGATGAACGACTCGCTGCTGGTTCAGTCATACATAGAGGCCTACGACATTAGCTATCCCGAGGCTTTCCGCCGCATCCAATCAGAAGTGGCCGAGCTTAAGCAACATCTGGAGACAGAAGGTGTGTTTGAGTTGAACGACCTTGGCGTGTTGAGCATCAATGAGGAAGGCCGTTTGCTGTTTGAACCCTGCGAGGCAGGCATACTGACACCTGCCCTCTACGGACTTAGCTCGTTTGAGATAAAGCCTCTTAAAAACAAGGAGATCGCATTGGAATCGAAAGCAGACAATCTGAAAGATGAACGCACCATCACCATCAAAATGTCATGGCTGCGTAATCTGACTGCCGCTGCTGCTGCCATCGTTGCTTTCCTGATGATCAGTTCCCCCATCTCCAACAGCCAAATGCCGCCAACTATCCAACAGGGAGCGTTTATTTCTATCAACACTACGCAGCAGCCTACCAACACAGACATCACCAACGCAGCCCCACAGGAGGAGGTTGCAGCAGAGGAGACGAATACGGAGGAAGAGACATTGGAACCTGTCATTGAGGAGACTATAGCAGATGATGTGCCTCAATATTGCATCGTGATGGCCAGTCAGGTAAGCAGACGCAATGCCGAAGACTTCATCAACCGACTGACCAAAAAAGGTTTCAACGATGCCTATATTCTGGAAACGAAATTCCGTCGCGTAGTCTATGGGAAGTTTACCTCTATTGACGAGGCACAGGACGAACTGAAAAACTTGCGCACTCAGAGCAACCTGTTCAGTGACAGTTGGGTGATGGAAACAAAATAAGGCTTATGAAGCGAGTACGCTGTCCGAAGTGCGAAAATCACATTACTTTTGATGAGACGAAATATGTGGCAGGCCAGTCACTGGTGTTCCAGTGTCCAGACTGCGGCAAGCAATTTGGTATTCGCATCGGTGTCTCCAGATTGCGCGACACACAGAAAGAGGAAAACAAGGCCAATGCCGAACAGCAAATAACCGATGCCCCATACGGTAGCATTGTCATCATTGAGAATGTGTTCCACTACAAGCAGATTCTCCCCCTACAGATGGGTGACAATGTGATTGGCCGCTATCAGAAAGGCAATCCCATCAATAAGTCTTTTGAAACAGTCGACCCCAGCGTTGACCTGAACCACTGCACCATTACCATCAGTCGCGACAAGAAAGGACGGTTGCGCCATACCCTGCGTGACAACAATAGCAACACGGGCACCTTTGTGGACAATGTAGAACTGGCTCAGGGTGAGCGCCGCATCATAGAAGACGGTACACTTTTCACCATCGGTGCCACCAGCATCATCCTGAAAGGTCCTGAGAAAGAAGAACAATAAAAAATCGTTCGCAAGTTTTTTCAAGCGAACGATTTTTCTTATCAAAGCAATTCCTTATTTTGCGTAGAGAGCAACGATAGTCTCGTACTTCTCCTGCTTGCCGGATGTCTGCTTAGGCTCCCCGACTTTCTTGCCGTATTCATAAGCATCTTCAAGTGTCAGTTTGCCATCCTCAAAATCTTTACCGATGCCCTGATCGAAAGAAGCATAGCGAGCCTTCTTCATGGCGGGCAACTCTGAGTTCTCCAGAATGTCAGCAGCGTTCAGCAAGGCACGAGCCATAGCATCCATACCGCTGATATGAGCAATGAAGAGATCTTCCAAATCGGTCGAGTTACGACGAATCTTAGCATCGAAGTTGGTACCACCATTGCCCAGACCACCATTGCGGATGATTTCGAGCATAGCCTGTGTCAGTTCATAATTGTCGATGGGGAACTGATCGGTATCCCAGCCGTTCTGAGCATCACCACGGTTAGCATCAATAGAACCAAGCATACCGGCATCAACGGCACAAGCCAGTTCGTGCTCGAATGTATGACCAGCCAGTGTGGCATGGTTCACCTCTATGTTCACCTTGAAGTCCTTGTCCAGATTGTGGGCACGAAGGAAACCGACAACGGTCTCAGTATCTACGTCATACTGATGCTTCGAAGGCTCCATAGGCTTGGGCTCGATAAGGAACGTGCCCTTGAATCCCTGCTTGCGAGCATAGTCACGAGCCATGGTCAGCATGGTGGCCATGTGCTCCTTCTCACGCTTCTGGTCGGTATTCAGAAGGCTCATGTAGCCCTCGCGACCGCCCCAGAACACATAGTTCTGACCGCCCAGTTTGATGGTTGCATCAATAGCGTTCTTGATCTGGACAATAGCACGAGCCACCACATCGAAGTCAGGATTGGTGGAGGCACCGTTAGCATAACGCTTGTTGCCGAACACGTTGGCGGTACCCCAAAGCAGTTTAATGTTGGGATACTGCTGCATCTTCAGCAGGGCGTAATCGGTAATCTCCTTCATACGACTCTCATATTCTGCGATAGTCTCACCCTCCTCAACGAGGTCTACATCGTGGAAGCAGAAATACTCAATGCCCAACTTATCCATAATCTCGAAGCCGGCATCCATCTTATCCTTGGCACGCTGAACGGCATCATCGGCCTTGTCCCACTCATACGAACGAGTCTGACCACCGAACTGGTCGGCAGAAGCTCCACCCAGTGTATGCCACCAGGCCATAGCAAACTTCAGCCAGTCCTTCATTTTCTTACCCATCACCACACGCTCCGGCTCGTAATAGTGGAAAGCCATCACGTTCTTGCTCTCTTTTCCTTCAAAAGGAATCTTGCCTGTAAAGGCGAAATATTCTTTTGCCATAATTCTAAGTTATTTAATATTAGTGTTCAAAATTTCTTTCCAATGATTATATGCTGCCTTGTAAGCCGAGCAGTTTGCCTCGTCAGGCTCTATGACCTGCAACTTCTCTAAAGTGGCAAAAGCCTCATCATGATCCTTATAGATGCCGGCACCTATACCTGCACCCTTGGCAGCACCCACACTGCCATCGGTATCATACAATTCAATGGTGGCACCGCTAACACCAGCCAGCGTGTTACGGAAGAGCGGGCTGAGGAACATATTGGCCTTTCCAGCATGAATCTTCTTGATGTCCATACCCATCTGCTGCATCACTTCCATACCATAGCAGAAAGAGAAGACAATGCCTTCCTGGGCTGCACGCACCAAATGAGCACGGTTATGTTTGTTGAAGTTCACGCCATGAATGGAGCATCCTAACTCTTTATTCTCCAAGACACGCTCTGCACCATTGCCGAAAGGCATGATGCACACACCATCGCTACCGATGGGAGCCTGTGCAGCCAAATCGTTCATCTCGGCATAACCCATATCGAAGGTCACATTACGATGCATCCAAGCATTGAGAATACCCGTTCCGTTGACGCAGAGAAGTACGCCCAAACGAGGATCTGTTGCCGAATGATTCACATGGGCAAACGTGTTGACTCTTGACTTTGGATCATAACCAACTTCCCCTAACACGCCATAGACCACACCGGAGGTGCCTGCCGTAGCAGCAATCTCGCCGGGATTGAACACATTGAGCGAGAGAGCATTGTTCGGCTGATCACCACCACGATAGGTAATCGGTGTGCCTGCCTTCAGCCCAAGTTCTGCCGCAGCCTGCTCGGAAACGACGCTCTGCTCGGAGAATGTTGGAACGATATCGGCAATCAAAGAAGTGTCGAAACCATAATAGTCCAGCAGGAATTTGGCAGGAGTGTTCTCCTTGAAATCCCAGAACATACCCTCCGACAGTCCGCTGACCGTCGTATTTACCGTACCGGAAAGGCGCATGGCCAGATAGTCGCCCGGCAACATCACCTTATAAATATTACGATAAAGATCCGGTTCGTTCTCACGTACCCATGCCAACTTAGCTGCCGTGAAATTACCAGGCGAATTTAGCAGATGCGACAAACACTTTTCGCTGCCCAAGTCCTTGAAAGCTTTCTCACCATAAGGCACGGCACGAGAGTCACACCAAATGATAGAAGGACGCAGAGGCTTCAGATTCTTGTCGACACAAACCAGTCCGTGCATCTGATAGGAAATACCGATTGCAGCAATATCCTCACCTTTCACACCACCGTCGGCCATAATTTTCTGCAACGACAACTTGGCATAGTTCCACCACGATTCCGGGTCCTGCTCTGCCCAGCCGGCCTTTACAGCCATGATTGGTGCTTCTTTCTCTGGGAAGAAAGCCGATGCCACACATTTTCCACTCTCTGAATTAACAAGCGATGCCTTTACGGAAGAACTTCCGACATCAAATCCCAATAAATATCTTGCCATAGTTTTAAATTGTTTTTGGTTTCTGTTATTTAAATACGAATCGGGTACAAAATTACCTATTTTTTTTCTCCGAACGAAACAATTATCCGATTATTTCATCAAAAACAACACATTTTTTCGTTTTTCCTTGTGTATTTTTTTTTTTTTTTATAATTTTGCAACTAGATTGAAAACGTTGACTTGAAACAAAGAGACAAAAAATTTTATATTAA
>CAMWKM010000105.1 GCA_947174835.1 uncultured Prevotella sp. | reverse complement strand
ATAATTGGTATCCTCGGTAGCATTATTAAACACCCACTGGAAATCTCCATGAGCGATACGACCGGCTCCCAGCCACCCCGTTACGACAGCAGGTACATCATCGGCAGCATCAGGCGTGTAAGTATAGAACAGCGAGGCATCAGTATCGAAGTTATCGTATTTACGACCACCTTGCTTGGCCACTACCACTGCGGGCACCTGTTCATCACGCCTTTGGGCTTCGTAGGCATCAAACTCCGTGCTATTCTGCTGATAAGTCACATAGCGTGTAGCCCCAATAATCTTGTTAGCATACGACTTGATCATGCCCCCATCTTCACCAGAGAAAGTTCCTTTAGAATCGGTAGCCACATCGCTTCCCTGACGCGAAATCAACATTGGGTACTTACAATTGCGGAAGTAATTAGCCTCAACAAAGGCATTACTCTGATAGGCCGCCCCCACACCATATTTGGCATTACCATCGAAATAGTTATTGTAGACATGGACACTCATCGTGCGAATACGTGGGTGACGTGAATCAGAATGGTCAAACCAATTGTGGTGATAGGTAATCCAATTGGGACCAGTCTCACTTTTCATACCACAAAGTGATGCTTTTCCACAATCCCACAGATGGTTATAACTGACGGTGATATATTTCGAATCACCCTTCATGTCAATAGTTCCATCACCCTTGGCCTGATCGGCATCGCCACCTGTATTGCCATAAAAGAGATCAAGGTTGTGCACCCAAATATGCTTATTGTCAGTATCGATGCTGACGGCATCATCCATGCAGAGCATATTGGCAAAGTTACGCAGTTCAATACTGGCAGCATTGCGAATGAGGAACCCAAAACCTGTAGTCGTAGCATCGTCGCCCACACCTTCAATAGTGATATTCATCGGCATATAGGCTTTGGCTCCCTTGATTTGAAGACCCTCAGCCGAACTGAGAAACTCATCGCAATCTGATGCCGAAATAGTACCCACCAACCGAATGGCAAGTGGTTTTGTCTCATAGCCCTTTTTATAGCCATTGATGATTTGCTGAAAACCCGTGTACTCCGTCGTGCCGCCCTTGTTGTTAGAGACAATGCTTAGTTTAACAGTCTTAGCGTTGTTTTTGGTGATATACACTACATTGGCACCAGTCTTCAACGAACCATCATTATTATAGGCACCCACGCCTTCTGTCCTATCTTTATGGGCAAAGCCAGAGCGGTCATAGTTTGCCACCACAATGGCAGTGGCTTCATTGGCATTGACCATCATCTCCGTCTTATCCTCAGCCACAGGCACCACCCTAATAGCATAGTCGTTGCCTGCCACAAGACCTAACACATCAGCCCGTCCGTAGGTTCCATAGTTACGCACCAACTGTTCGTCGATCTTAGTATAGTCAGTATAGTTTCCACCTTTTATATATATATTATAACTCTTGGCACCCTCGAACAGATCGAACTTCACAAAAGCAGACTCGAACCATCCCTTGGCCTCGGTAATACAGACACGGCCTGACACATTGTCAACATGACCGTTCTGCCCTCGGTTAGCTTTATTGAACTTGATGTCAGTAACATCTTGATAGATGTAGTCGCCAGCAGCCTGCTTTACCGTGATGCTATTCTTATCATCAATCTCAATACTATTGACATCGTCCGTGTTAAAATAACGGGAACCAAAATCGGTCGTTGTAACAACTACCTGATTCTTTGAGGCATTGGCCGAAGTCGAATAATCCTTCAGCATCGGTACGGAAGAGGATTTTTCAATATCAACATTGCCAACTGTCTTGAAGTTCCACGACTGGGCATAGCCTAACAAGACCATTATAAACATTGCAATAGTCAGTGCTGTCCTTTTCATAGCTACCTACTTTTTCAGGATTTTAACCACAGTATTACCTTTCTTTATCATATAGGCACCTCTCTTGGGAGCCTGTTTCAATTGGCGTCCGTTCAGATCGAAATAGCTGACAGAAGCATTGTCTGGCTCATTGTCCAAGACCTTTATGGCATCAACCACAGAAAACACGATGACCACATTAGCCATATCAACCGTCTGGGTGGTATTGTCCCTGTAGGTCAACACCACATTGTCACCTTCAAAGACCATCTTTGTTACGCTTTTTCCGACATTGGAACCATTTACGACTACCACCTGTCCGTCGTCAGCCGAGACAGCCATTGATGCAGTTAGCAATACCAAGATAGTAAAAATCCTCATTTTCTTCATTTGGCAATTATTTATTTTTCATTACTGCCGTGAAGCATGAAAACCTTCCAGATTCTCATACTTACGCTTCATCATACGGGTATAGACATTACGCAACCAAAGAGGATGGGTAATGGTAAAGAGAAAACCAATGATTGACATTATCCAGTAAGCCGTAGTCTCGTCTAACAAAAGCACAAGAGCAGATACCAAGACCAGCGGGAGGAACATAGCCAATGTTTCAATAACCAACTGCATACCATTCTCCACCATGTTCTTGCCTGTAATCTTTGAGTTCAGGGGCAACGTCTGTTTATTGTAGACGACCAATTGAAAGAGAATAAAATAGAGCAATCCACTGCTGATCAGCATATAGGCAAACATCATCAACAGCGAAAACTTTCCAGCAAAAGCAGCAGGCAGCATTAACACAAATGGTACAAGCAGCATAGCCGTATGGAAGTAGTATTTGGCCTTCAACAACGACAGGATGCTCTCATGATGCACCAGCAGCAGATCAATATAGTTGCCTTCCGGTCCCATCACCTTGACCATCGCAGTGATACCATAGATGGCAAAACAATAGAAACACCAGAAGTTAAGCATCACGTAACCATCATACATAGGGGTATAGGCCACAAGCAACGTGAACACAACGATGAGTACAACACTCATAATAGCACGGGCACGGATGGCCTTATTGCGCATGATGGACTTCATCTCAAGTTTCAGATATTCACCCATCAATCCGAAGCGTTCCAGGAAAGTAAACTTCGTCACATGTTTCATAGTGGCCTCTTTCTTCTCCAGACGAGAGATCTCCTCATGGACAAAGCGCAGTTGCATCTTACGATTGATAAAGAAGAAGCCGACTAACAGAATCATGCAAACCAACGGAAACCACCAAGCCCCACATCCTTCGCTCAGCAGATCCATCTGTTTCTCAAACAAATCCTCGTCGATCAATATGGTCAACCACCACGAGCCATAAACCACGATAGGCAGCACCCACCAAAACACAGATCGACCAACAAGCGTGCGAACCATCAAATAGAACTGGCTGTTAGTAATAATGAGTACCATACCGCAGAACACGATTGCCAGTGCTTCCCACAGCGTAGCACCACCGCAGAAGACGATAAAAGCATAAGGCAAAAACATTGCAAACCACACCCAGTTATAACCGGTTATCAACGTGTTGACAAGGAAATTCTCAATAACCGTGCTAAAAGGCATCGGCAACAGGATATAGGGTTTGGCAAACATGGCCGGTGTCTGCTGAACGGTAAAGCGGATGCCAAAGTCTATGGGCATCCACAACATGGGCATCATAGCCAACAATAACGCATACAGACGTCCCTCGCAAGCCGGCATCGCCATCATCGTGCCAAGAAAAAGGAGATAAACAATCATGAAGCCCGCGCCCAATACCATCATCACACGAGCCACAACACTCTGTTCAAAAGCAGGGCTGCGACGCAGAGCCAAACTATTGTGATGTCTGAGAAGGAGAAATAAACGTAGGCGATTCATCAGCGTAGGTCAATAATTTCGGCAGAAGGGAAATCTTTGGATTTGAAGCGAAACTTATCGTCAGACAATTTCACCGTCTTCAAGTTCTTGATAATAAAAGTGGTCCACTTCTGATTCTGCAACAGTTTTACCTCTGTGGGATGATAGTTTTTCTTATCGACAGTGATAAACATCTCCTTCACCTTACGAGTAGCATCAGACGAAGTCAAATGCACGTTGAAAGCAGTCCCACTCTGAGTCATCGTGTACTTGAAGTCTTTCTTGTACATCGTTATAAAGTTGTAAGGATTAAGCACCTGCAACTGTGTCTCTGTGGGATTAGTAACATTCACCTCGTTGTTCTTGTCCATATAAGTCCAAAGCGTTTTGCCGTCAAACCACATGGTAGCCACCGATGTAGAGGCCATAAACATCTTGCCCTTGACCATAATCTGACCATTGACATTACCATACTGGGCACTATTCATCGTAAAGTCGGCCTGAACACCGTCGCGCGCACTGACAACAGCGGCACACTTGTCAAGCACCTGCTTGGCTGTCTGAGCCTGAAGATCACAGAATGCCATCTGGCAGATTATCAGTGACAATGAAAATAAAAACTTCTTCATATTTTTCTTATCTTAATGAATTCAACAAGCGATCAAGGCTCACCTCATCCTGAATGAGCACATCACGGGGCTTCGAGCCGTGAGCCTGTCCCACAATGCCGGCCTTCTCCAGTTGATCCATCAGACGGCCAGCACGGTTGTAACCAATGGAGAACTTACGCTGAATAAGCGAAGTGCTACCCTGCTGTGTACTGACAATCAGACGAGCAGCATCGTCAAACATCGGATCAAGTTGACTTAGGTCTGCATTGTTGGTGCTACCACCATCATCACCATCTGTCATAGGAGGCTCAGGCAGTTCGTAAGTCTCTAAATAGCCCTGCTGCTGAGCGATGAACATATTGATGTCATCAACTTCAGGGGTATCGACAAAAGCACATTGCACACGAACAGGATCGTTGCCCTGAAGATAAAGCATATCGCCTCGACCAATCAGTTGCTGAGCCCCCATACGGTCGAGGATGGTCTTCGAGTCAATACCCTGACTAACCCTAAAGGCAATACGGGCCGGGAAATTGGCCTTGATGGTACCAGTAATAATATTGGTCGTGGGTCGCTGCGTAGCGATAATCATGTGAATACCCACGGCACGAGCTTTCTGGGCAATACGGGCGATAGGCAATTCAATCTCTTTGCCTGCCGTCATAATCAAATCACCATACTCATCAATAACCACAACAATATAGGGCATATAGCGATGGCCATTTTCCGGATTCAATCTGCGTGCAATAAACTTGCGGTTGTAGTCCTTGATATTGCGCTCACCGGCAGCCATCAACAACTCATAGCGCGCATCCATCTCCACACAAAGGCTCTGCAGAACACGGATAACCTTGGAAGTATCTGTAATAATGGGATCAGTATTGTCATCGGGTACCTTGGCCAAAAAGTGCTTGTCGATGCTGCGATAGATACTGAACTCCACCATCTTGGGGTCAACAAGCACAATCTTCATTTCGGCAGGATGTTTCTTATATAATAAGGAAGTGAGAATAGCGTTCAGACCGACAGACTTACCCTGACCGGTTGCACCGGCGACCAGCAAGTGAGGTGCCTTCGCTAAGTCAAACATAAACACTTCGTTGGTGATGGTCTTACCCATCGCGCAAGGCAGATCCATTGTGGTCTCCTGAAATTTTTTCGAATCAAGCACACTGCGCATTGACACAATGTTCTTCTTCGCATTAGGCACCTCAATACCAATGGTACCACGTCCGGGAATAGGCGCAATAATACGAATACCCTCAGCGGCCAGACTCAGGGCAATATCATCTTCCAAATTGCGGATCTTAGCAATACGGACACCCTGAGCCGGTGTAATCTCATAAAGTGTAATGGTGGGGCCGACCGTTGCCTTAATGCTACTGATTTCCACACCAAACGTACGCAATACTTCCACAATACGGTTCTTATTGGCATTTTGCTCTGCCATATCAACGTAGGGCTTGCCATCATCGGCATACGCTTTCAGCAAATCGAGCGTCGGATAATGATAGTTTTCCAAATCACGCTTGGGGTCGTAGGGTTTCAAATCCTCTAAAGATGTCGGCAACTGAATGTCAGTACCATCAGCCTTCTCCTCTTCCTCGGGCACTTCTACCTCCAAGTCGGGTTCAGCCTGAACGGGCTCAACAACTTCCTCCTCAACCACGCCGGTCTTCTCGTCTTCCTCTTCGCCTCCCTGACCAAAGTCAACAGTCTGAGGTTCCGGGTCATCATACACAGGAGGATTATCATCTGTCTGAATCGAACCTTCACAGGATGTGTCGCTCTCATTTTCAACGGAAGGCGTACCGACATCAGACGATTCTTTCTCAAACAACTTCTTAGGATTCAACGCCTTACGAATCCAGATAATGGTCGCACTGCTGCCATACATTAGAAAGAGCAAAGCCACAATGGCCAAAAGTGCAATCAAGCCGGGGACACCCACAAAACGCTTAATATATTCGCCGGCATTCAAACCATGATAACCACCAAGGATAAAGTGAAGATCAGGAAACATGGGCGAAACAAACTCGGCCAATGTCACGGAAGACCATACTACCAAGGAGGTTATGCAGAGAAAACATTTAATCAGATTAGGACGATAGGCCCGCATCAATCTGAGGGAAATCAGGAACAAGAATAAAGGAACCCCGAAGGCAGCAATGCCGAAACAGCGATTTATAAAGAAATAGGCAGCATGAGCACCCAAACTACCACAAGAATTGAGGTATTTGGCTCCCTCATTGGCAATATCTCCATCCACAATCAAACTTTGGTCGGCTGCACCTGTAGAGAAGTAAGACACAAACGACCATGACATACAGAAGGCCAACGCAAAGAGCACCATTCCCAATAGGAAATGGAATTGTTCATTCTGAAATATTCGTATGACACGTGCCAGTCCTGTTAATTCGAGAAATGAAGTCTTACCTCCCTGATTTCTGCTATTTTTAGCCTTTTTATCGACTTTCTTATCTATTTTCTTTGCCATTTTATGTATCCATTCGTTAATTCTTTTGCAAAAGTAGCGGAAAATAATTAGTTAACAGCATAAAATCACATTTTTTTTGTATTTTTGCACCTCGAAAACGATTTATATGCCTAAAATCATCTATAACAAATACGAAAAGGCTCGAATCTCGGCACTGCCCATTGCAGAATTCAAGGGAAGGATCATTGTAATCTTAACTCCCGGGGAGACCCAAAAAGCAGTACAATACCTGTTAGCACAGGAAATACTCGGCCTTGACACAGAGACACGCCCTTCTTTCAAGAAAGGCCATCAACACAAAGTGTCTCTACTCCAAGTGTCGACGGAAGACACTTGTTTTCTTTTCAGGCTGAACCATACAGGACTGACCCCTGCCCTCGTCGACCTGTTGGAAGACACAAAGGTAAAGAAAATCGGACTATCCTGGCATGACGACTTGTGTTCCTTACATAAACTGGGAAATTTTAAGACAGGCCATTTCATAGACATTCAGGATCACGTGCGTGAAATAGGGATTGAGGATCTCAGTTTGCAGAAACTATATGCAAACCTCTATGGCCAAAAGATCAGTAAACGGCAACAATTAAGCAACTGGGAGGCAGACATCCTGAGCGACCGTCAGAAACTCTATGCCGCCACCGACGCATGGGCCTGCATCCAACTATACAAGGAATTGATGCGACTGAAAGAAACCAACGATTACAAACTTATTGAAGTAGATAACAATGAAACGGATCTATCTGAAGAGAGGTAAGGAGGAAAGTCTTTTACGCTTTCACCCTTGGATTTTCTCCGGGGCTATTCATCATTCTGACAAGGATATTGACGAAGGAGAAGTCGTGCGTGTACTGACAGATCGAGGCGATTTCATCGCTGTCGGCCATTATCAGCAAGGCTCTATAGCAGTGCGCATACTGACATTCAACGATGTAGAAATCGACAACCAGTTTTGGCAATCACGCCTCCAGTCAGCATTCAATATGCGTCAAGATATCGGACTTGCTGACCGCCCCGACACAAACGCCTACAGGCTGGTGCATGGCGAGGGCGATCTTCTGCCGGGACTCATCATCGACATTTACGGTCAGACAGCAGTCATGCAGGCCCACAGCATCGGAATGCACATTGCACGACACAATATCGCACAGAGTCTTGGGCAGGTTATGCAGGGCCGAATCTCAAATATCTACTACAAGAGCGACACTACCCTGCCTTTCATGGATTCAGAGAATGAATTTCTGATGGGTGGCAACACAGAAAACACGGCCACCGAGAACGGACTGCGTTTCTATGTAGACTGGCTTCGCGGACAGAAAACTGGCTTCTTTGTCGACCAGCGTGAGAATCGCGCCCTGCTCGAACAATACTCCAATGGCAAGCGAGTATTGAATATGTTCTGCTATACAGGCGGATTCTCGTTCTATGCCATGCGTGGCGGTGCCCAATTGGTTCATTCCGTTGACAGTTCAGCCAAGGCTATCGAACTGACCAAGCGCAACGTAGAACTGAACTTCCCTGACGACCAGCGGCATCAGGCATTTTGCGAGGATGCTTTCAAGTTCCTTGACTCGATGGAACACGATCCCTACAATCTCATCATTCTCGACCCGCCTGCCTTTGCCAAGCATCGCGGTGCATTGCACAATGCCTTGAAAGGCTACACCCGACTAAATCAAAAGGCTTTCGAGAAAATTGAACGTGGCGGTATCCTCTTCACTTTCTCTTGCTCACAGGTTGTAACCAAAGACCATTTCCGCAATGCCGTCTTCACGGCAGCTGCCTTGGCCAAACGCAAAGTACGCATCCTGCACCAATTGCATCAGCCTGCCGACCATCCCATCAACATTTATCACCCTGAGGGAGAATATCTGAAAGGTCTTGTGCTTTACGTTGAATAAACAACCGTTGACACTCGAAGAGACCATAAAGAAGTATATTGAGCAAGAACACTTGCTTGATGCCGATAAGCACTATTTGGTTGCCTTAAGCGGAGGGGCTGACAGTGTATGCCTGTTGCGTCTTATGTTGTTGATGGGCTATCAGGTAGAAGCCGTGCACTGCAATTTCCATTTGCGCGGAGCAGAGAGTAATCGCGATGAAGACTTTGTCAAAGATTTATGTAAAAAGTACGATGTACAATTACATTTAATACACTTTGATACAACAACTTATGCAAAAATCCACAAAGTAAGTCTTGAAATGGCTGCCAGAGACTTGCGATATAAATATTTCGAGCAACTCAGACGTGATATTCAGGCAGACGGAATTTGTGTGGCTCACCATCAGGACGACTCTGTGGAGACCATCTTAATGAACCTCATAAGAGGAACAGGCATTCACGGCCTCACAGGGATCAAACCCCGAAATGGTTACATTCTGCGTCCATTGCTTTGCGTCAGCAGACATGAAATTGTTGCGTGGTTAGACAGCATCAATCAGGATTATGTGACCGACTCAAGCAACTTGAAGGCCGACGTGACGCGCAACAAGGTGCGACTGAACCTGATGCCACTCTTGAGGGACCTCAATCCCGGTGCTGCCAACAACATTCTCACAACAGCCAGACGACTACAGGAGGTGTCATCAATTTATAATCAGTCTGTTACCCAGACTATCAAACGGCTCGTTTCAGGCGATTCCATCGACATTCAAGCCTTACGAAAAGAGCCATCACCCGAAAGCATCCTCTTCGAATGGCTGAGTCCATACGGCTTTTCACCTGCCGTTATTGAACAAATCAGCCAATCACTGACAACGATTCAACCGGGACGCGAATGGACTTCAGAGACACATCAAATGACAAATTGCCGCGGTCGACTATTCGTCGAGCCCAAACAGAGCGTCCGCCCTACCCTGCGCATCCCCGAAGCAGGAACTTTCGTCTATGATGAAACGACAAAAATTCGCATAGAGAAACATGAAGGACGGCTATTGATGAAAGATTGCCAAATAGCCAGTCTTGATGCTTCGACAGTGCGTTTTCCCCTTACGTTACGCCCCACGCAACAAGGCGACCGTTTTCAGCCCTTCGGCATGACCGGCACCCAGTTGATCAGCGACTATCTGACCAACCGACATATATCAGTTTTTGAAAAACGCCGCACTCTGGTGCTCTGCGACACAGACGGAAATATCCTGTGGCTGGTAGGGCATCGGCCTACTGCCCCCTACTGCATTTCACCTTCCACTGCCCAAACACTTGTCGTCCGAATAGTTCATAATCAAGACTAAGCCACACCTAATTCTGCCCTGAAGGCATCTCAAAAAAGATGCCTTTTTATCGACCAAAAGATAATCAAATGGGGGGTGCAGAAAAATTGATTATCAAATGGTCGGCATTTGATAATCAAATGACTTGAAAAAGATAATCAAATGACGAGCAAAAGATTATCAAACGGAAGTGAAAAGATAATCAAACCGAAGGCAAAAGATAATCAAATCGCG
>CAMWKM010000104.1 GCA_947174835.1 uncultured Prevotella sp. | reverse complement strand
TTACTGCGACTGTACTCCCTGAAACCGCTACCGACAAGACGGTCACATGGAGTTCTTCAGATGAGACGATTGCCACGGTTGATGCAGAAGGAAATGTTACTGCCCTTGCTGTTGGTGAAGCAACTATCACTGCCACTGCTGCAGACGGATCAGGTGTTTCGGCCAGTTGTCAGGTGACTGTCCTGCCGATACTGGCGGAGTCACTGACGGTTAGTCCGGAAAGCTGGACCGGTGAAGAGGGCGAGAGCTTCACCCTTACTGCCACAGTCCTGCCGGAGAACACGACCGACAAGTCGGTAAGTTGGAGTTCGAGCAACCCGGAGATAGCGACGGTCAATGCTGACGGTCGTGTGAGTGTGCTGAAAGATGGCTATTGTGTGATAACCGTCAGTACGCTGGATGGCTCGGAGTTGTCGGCAGAATGTATCATAACCTGTACGTCGGGCATTGATGAATTGTTTACGGATGCCGATGCAAGATTCAATGTCTACAGCCTTCATGGCATTCTGATAAAGAAGGATTGCGGTCGCGACTATCTCAGGAGCCTGTCAACAGGTACATATATCCTGCGTCAGGGGAATGTAAGCAAGAAGATGATCATTCGATAATAATATCACGAAAAAGATGGGCGTACATCATAACAGGTGTACGCTCATCTTTTTTATAGAAGAAGGCAGAGTACGCACCCTGCCTTTTTCTTGGTATCTTTGTTGTCTCTTTTTAGTAGGCGAAAAGGGGATATGACTTCATCTTCTCGTTTACTCGGTTACGAACGCTGGCGATAACTTCCTCGTTTGTGGGATCGTTAAGCACTTCCTCAATGAGTTCAGCGATGATCACCATTAAATCTTCCTTGGCACCGCGGGTGGTAATGGCGGGTGTACCCAGACGGATACCGCTGGTCTGGAAGGCCGAGCGAGAATCGAAGGGTACCATATTCTTGTTGACGGTTATATCGGCAGCCACCAAGGCATTCTCTGCAACCTTACCTGTCAGGTCGGGATATTTTGAACGTAGATCAACCAACATTGAGTGGTTGTCGGTACCACCACTTACAATGGTAAAGCCGCGCTTGACTAATTCATCAGCCAGCACTTTGGCATTTTTCTGAACTTGCTTGGCCCATTCTTTGAATTCGGGCTGAAGAGCCTCACCGAAAGCCACGGCTTTGGCTGCGATGACGTGTTCCAGCGGACCACCCTGCTGTCCGGGGAAGACGGCAGAGTTGAGCAGGGCCGACATCATCTTCACCTCACCTTTAGGTGTCTTCAGACCCCATGGGTTCTCGAAGTCCTTGCCCATCAGAATGATACCACCACGCGGACCACGCAGGGTCTTATGTGTCGTAGAGGTTACAATGTGAGCCCACTTTACAGGGTTCTCCAGCAGACCAGCGGCAATCAGACCGGCGGGGTGAGCCATATCAATCATCAGTAGAGCACCTACTTTGTCAGCAATTTCACGCATCCGCTTGTAGTCCCATTCGCGACTATAGGCCGAGCCACCACCGATAATCAGTTTTGGCTTGTGCTCCAGAGCCAGTTGCTCCATTTCGTCGTAGTCCACACGTCCTGTCTCTTTGCTCAGGTTGTAGCCAACAGGCTCGTAGAGGATACCTGAGGTATTGACCAACGAACCGTGGGAGAGGTGACCGCCATGAGCCAGATTCAGACCCATGAAGGTGTCACCAGGCTGCAGAACGGCCAGCAAAACGGCTGCGTTGGCCTGTGCACCGGAGTGAGGCTGGACATTGGCATACTCGGCATCGAACAGTTGACATACGCGCTCAATGGCCAGTTTCTCAACCTCGTCCACTACTTGGCAACCACCATAGTAGCGCTTGCCTGGATAGCCCTCAGCATATTTATTGGTCAGATAGGAACCCATGGCTTCCATCACTTGATCGCTGACGAAGTTTTCCGAAGCGATGAGTTCAATACCCTTCAGCTGTCGCTGATGTTCGCGTTCAATCAGTTCAAACACCGTGTTGTCTCTTTTCATTGTCTGTCTATTTTATTTGTTGGTTTATGATACACTGTTATGTTTTGCGACTGCAAAGTTACGAAAAAAGGAAAGAAACGCAAAAGGAATGTTCGTTTTTCTTTTCATTTTCGGGTGCTTATGCCAAGCATTGATCCAATTCATCGGCAATGGCCTGCTTGTCCAGATGCTGACCGATGAATACGATTTTTTGCATACGGTCGCCATATTGCTCGTCCCAGTCACGGCGCAGAGCCGGATCCCGTTCCATCATCTGATCCAGTTCGTTTTTGGGCATGGTGGCAAACCATTGGCCGGCCTGACGGATGTTGACTTGCTTGCCGGCCTGCTCGAACAGATAGCACATCGCTTGCTCGTCCTGAAAGTAGCAGATACCCTTAGCACGGATAACACTCTTGGGCCACTTACGAGCAACAAAGTCGTCAAACAGACTCAAGTTGAATGGGCGGCGGTGGTAGTAAACATAGGTACCGATGCCATATTCTTCTGCTTCCCCCTCATCGTGGTGGTGATGGTGGTGCCCGTGGTGATGGTGCTCATGTTCATGCTCATGTTCGTCGTGTTCATCATTGTTTTCGTTTTCTTCCTCCTCGTCATGGTGGCGTTCAACCTCCTGAATCCAAGTAGCCGAGGTTGCAACCTTGTCGAAATTGAACATTTGGGTGTTCAGGATCTTGTCGAAGTCCACATCGCCATAGTTACATTCAATGATTTCGGCTTTGGGCTGGAGTGTGTGTACAATTTGGCGGGTGCGGCCCAGTTCATCGGGGGGCACCTCAGCAGCTTTGTTCAGCAATACGATATTGCAGAATTCAATCTGCTGAATGACCAGATTCTCGATATCTTCCTCG
Source organism: uncultured Prevotella sp. (assembly GCA_947174835.1). Taxonomy (GTDB): domain Bacteria; phylum Bacteroidota; class Bacteroidia; order Bacteroidales; family Bacteroidaceae; genus Prevotella. The sequence goes on along the minus strand of CAMWKM010000104.1, from coordinate 7,744 downwards.
TCAATGTCGGGGCGTGTCAGTTGTAGACCGCCCTCAAATTCATCTCGCATTCGCAGGGCATCTACTACTGTGACAATGCAATCGAGACGAGGTATGCCGTTTTCTGTTATTTCGGGTGCCATCCCCGGGATTGAACAGATGGTTTGAGCAATGGGACCGGGTTCACAGATGCCGCTGGCCTCAATAACTATATAGTCGAAACGCTGCATCTGAATGATGTCTTGTAGTTGCTTCACCAAATCCATCTTCAGTGTGCAGCAGATACAACCGTTCTGCAAAGCTACAAGACTGTCATCCTGTTGGTTGACGATACCACCTTTCTGAATCAGGTCAGCATCAATGTTCACCTCACCGATATCATTGACAATGACGGCAAACTTAATACCTTTTTTATTACTCAGTATTCTGTTCAGAAGTGTTGTCTTTCCGCTGCCCAGATAGCCTGTCAGCAACAGCACCGGAGTTTCTTTCTTGTTCATTTCTTTTTTCTTACCTTTTTATATTTCCTATACCAGTTCAACTTTGTTGATATCCTGTTCCTTTTCGCAGTAATGGCAGGTCAGAATATTGCCGGTCACGTGGAAATAGGTGTCCATTGGCTCGTTGTTAGTGATGCACTTGGGATTATTGCATTTCACGATACCGCGCATCTTACTGGGAGTCTCCACAGTCTTTTTCTCCACCACCTCATAATCGCGGATGATGTTGAGAATGACGTTAGGAGCAACCACAGACAGACGTGAGATCTCATCGTTGGTGAAAAACTTGTCGCTCACTTTGATGATGCCTTTGTTGCCTACTTTCTGTGAAGGGTAGTTGTTACCGATGGTAACAGGTGTCTTGAGGTCGAAAAGTCCCAACAGACAGGCCACCTGATAGGTCTTGGAGGCGGGGATATGGTCAATGACGGTGCCGTGCTCAATGGCGGCTACCAGACGTTCTTTCTTGTTCATTGGATTATGGTTTTGTCGTTCTTTACTTCATCAAGACTGATACCCAGCACATCGCAGAAGATAGCTTCTCGGGCAAAGAGACCGTTGCCGGCCTGTTGGATGTAGTAGGCATGGGGATTGTCGTCCACCTCATAGGCAATCTCGTTCACGCGGGGCAGGGGATGCAGGATCTTCATGTTTGGCTTGGCCAAACGGAGCATATCGTTGTTCAGAATATATATGTTTTTCACACGCTCATACTCCATCAGATCGGAAAAACGTTCTTTCTGAACACGGGTCATATAAAGAATGTCGGCATCGGCAATTACCTTTTCATTGAAAGCCGTATGTTCTTGATATTTGATGCCATGCTCGTCGCAATAAAGTTTGTATTCTTTGGGCATTGCCAGTTCCTTGGGTGCCACGAAATGGAACGTGGGATTGAAATGGCGCATGGCCATCAGCAGGGAGTGCACCGTGCGGCCGTATTTCAGATCGCCTACCATATAGATGTTAAGGTTCTCCAACGTGCCCTGTGTTTTGTAGATGCTGTACAGGTCGAGCATACATTGTGAGGGGTGTTGGTGGGCGCCGTCACCAGCATTGACGATGGGTACGGGTGATACCTCGGAAGCATACTGGGCGGCTCCTTCGATAAAGTGGCGCATCACAATAACATCGGCATAGTTGGCCACCATTAAAATGGTATCTTTTAGTGTTTCACCTTTGGTGCCGCTGGTCACTTTCGGGTCGGCAAAGCCGATGACACGCGCCCCCAAGCGGTTAGCGGCAGTTTCAAATGAGAGGCGGGTTCTGGTACTCGGTTCAAAGAATAGGGTGGCAACGACCTTTCCTTTGAGCAATTCACGGTTGGGGTGCTTTTCAAACTCCTGTGCCAACTCTATCATATAGAGAATCTTCTCCTTCGTGAGGCCGGCAATGGTTACGAAATTATGCTTGTCCATCATAGGTTTTGGGTATTTCGGGTGCAAAGTTACAAAATAATTATGAAATGGGAATTAAGATTTGAGAAATATTTCGTACCTTTGCACCCGCAATTTATTAATAAAAATAAGGTAATTTAAAGTATGAAAGCATTTGTATTCCCTGGACAGGGAGCGCAGTTCGTCGGAATGGGCAAAGACCTCTACGACTCGAACGCAACAGCAAAGGAACTTTTTGAGAAGGCAAACGAGATTCTGGGCTACAGAATCACTGATATCATGTTTGAAGGAACGGACGAAGATCTGAAGCAGACGAAGGTGACACAGCCCGCTGTCTTCTTGCACTCAGTCATCTCGGCTATCTGTATGGGCGACGCTTTTCAGCCGACTATGGTGGCCGGTCACTCGTTGGGCGAGTTCTCTGCTTTGGTGGCCGCTGGTGCTCTGTCGTTTGAAGATGGTCTGAAACTGGTTTATGCTCGTGCAATGGCTATGCAGAAAGCCTGCGAGGTAGCTCCCTCAACGATGGCTGCTATTATTGGCTTGCCTGACGAGAAGGTGGAAGAAATCTGTGCTGGCATCAACCGCGAAGGCAATGTAGTGGTCTGTGCTAATTATAATAATCCAGGTCAGTTGGTTATCTCCGGCAATGTGGAGGCTATCAATGAAGCTTGCGAGCAACTGAAGGCTGCCGGTGCCAAACGTGCCTTGCCCTTGAAAGTGGGTGGTGCTTTCCATAGCCCTCTGATGCAGCCTGCCAAGGACGAACTTCAGGCAGCCATAGAGAAGACGGTTTTCCAAGCCCCGAAATGTCCGGTTTATCAGAATGTGGATGGAAAACCACATACTGATCCTATTGAGATCAAGCAGAACCTAATTGCTCAGTTGACCTCGTCTGTGCGCTGGACACAGTGCGTACAGTCGATGATTGCCGATGGCGCAGATGACTTTACGGAATGTGGTCCCGGCAAGGCTTTGCAAGGCATGATAGCCAAGATCAATAAAGAGGTTTCGGCTCATGGCATCGACTAAAATCATTATCTACCAAATTTTTACGCGTCTGTACGGCAATCGCTGTCAGACGCGTAAAGTTAATGGTACCATTGAAGAGAATGGGTGCGGTAAATTGAACGATTTTTCTCCCAAGGTACTGAAGCAGATTCGTGAAATGGGTGTCAGTCACGTGTGGTACACCGGTGTTATTCGTCATGCAACGATGACTGACTACACGAAGTATGGCATTCCCCGGCAGCACCCGTCAGTGGTGAAGGGTAGGGCTGGCTCGCCGTACGCCATTACGGACTACTACGACATCGACCCGGATCTGGCCGTGAACGTGGAGAAACGTATGGAGGAGTTCGAGAAGTTGGTCAGTCGTACCCATCGTGCCGGGTTGAAAGTGATCATTGATTTTGTGCCAAATCATGTGGCTCGTCAGTATCATAGTATCTGCAAACCAGAGGGTGTTCGTGATCTTGGTGAGGATGATAATCCAGAGATAGGCTTCGATCCTCAGCACAATAATTTCTATTATTGTACAGGACAGTGCTTTACGCCATATTTTGATTTATATCATGGTGAGGAGGAAGCCTATACGGAGATTCCTGCCAAGGCAACCGGTAATGACTGCTTTCATAATGCGCCTGGTTGCAACGATTGGTATGAGACTGTGAAGTTGAACTATGGCATTGACTATTATGCTGGTGGTATAGGCTATTTTGACCCCATACCTAATACATGGACGAAGATGCTTGACATCCTTCTTTTCTGGGCAGCCAAAGGCATTGATGCGTTCCGTTGCGACATGGCAGAGATGGTGCCTGCCGAATTTTGGGCTTGGGCCACCGGCAAAGTTCGTGAGCAGTATCCTGACATACGTTTTATCGGTGAGGTTTACAATCCTGCAGAGTATCACCGTTATATTGCCTCCGGCTTCGACTATCTCTATGATAAGGTGGGTATGTATGATGCTATGCGTGATGTGATCTGTCATCGTCGTTCCACAGATGCTATTACGTGGGCTTGGCAGCAGAATGACGATATTCGCGATCATCTGCTTTATTTCTTGGAGAACCACGATGAACAGCGTATTGCCAGTGACTTTTTTGCCGCTTCGGGCGAGAAAGCTGTGCCGGCTTTGGTGGTCAATGCTCTGATGCAGAAAAATCCATTCATGCTTTACTTTGGGCAGGAATGGGGAGAGCGTGGCATGGATCAAGAAGGCTTCAGTGGTTGCGATGGGCGTACTACGATTTTTGACTACTGGTCGCTTACACCCAAGTCAACTCCTTTGACTGCTTTATATCAGAAAGTTCTGAATATAGCCCGGACAGAGAAGGCTATTGCTGATGGTCAAATGTTCGATGTGACGTATGCCAATTCGCAATACTATCGTCAGTATGCTTTTATTCGTAAGTCTGATAAGGATATTTTGCTCGTGGTGGCCAACTTTGACGATATGCCATTGACAATGCAACTGGCCATTCCTGATCATGCCTTCAATTATCTGGAGATTCAGGAGAGGGCCTATAAAGCTGAAGAGTTGCTAACCAATGAGCAGAGCAGTATTGTGCTCATCAAGGGCACCCCTGTAGAATTGACTATTCCTGCACGTGGTGCTGTGGTCTATAAGCTGCGTTGATAACGAAACTGCAAACAGAAAAACAATGATGATTATGACAAAGAGACTTTTATTGCTGGTGTTGATTCTGACAATGGCAATCAGCGTGGGAGCGCAGACGAAGGAGGCCAAGCAGTGGTTGAAGCAGGGTGAATGGCGCAATGGTCTTTCTGTACAGCCGCACAAGACGCTGGACGTCAATATGTTTTACGAACAGTATCATAAGAATAAGGCTCAGTGGGAGGCGCTCTTTGAATGGCTGCGGACTACTGATTTGCAAACTATTCCTGCCGGAAAACATCCTATTCCAAATTCTACTTTGGTAGCCAGTGTAGAGGATTCAGAGAATGGGCCGTTGAAGAAACGCAACACGGAAAGCCATCGCAAGAAAATTGATTTTCAATTAGTGGTTCGAGGTACTGAGGGCTTTGCCCTGCTGGACCATGAATCGAGTACGGTCAGCAAGGCATACGATGAGAAGAAAGATGTGATGCGCTACAATTATGTGAAGGAGAAGACAAACTTTTTTGATGTAAAAGCTGGCCGTTTTGTTATCTTCTTTCCGACCGATTGGCATATCGCTAAGTTGCAGACTAAGAAGAAGGATCAGACAATCAGGGTCATCGTTGTCAAGATGGATTATGTGGAGTAGGAGGGACAGCTATGGACGATTATGTATTGAATGACCATAACAAGGAGGAGTTTCCACCTGCCCATACGGCAGAACATTTGTTGAATCAGACGATGATTCGGCTGTTTGGCTGTGGACGTAGTTATAATGCCCACGTGGAGCGTAAGAAAAGCAAGATGAGTTTTCGGCTGGATCATAAGCCGAGCAGGCAGGAAGAGAAGGAGATTGAACAACGCATGAACGAACTGATAGAGGAAGATTTGCCTGTGACGTTTGAGTTCGTGACACGTGATAATCTGCCGGAAGGTGTTCAGTTGGACCGTCTGCCCGATGATGCAAGCGAGACAATTCGGTTGGTGAGAATTGGTGACTATGATGTCTGTCCGTGCATCGGCAAACATGTCCGTTCAACCGTACAGATTGGTCGTTTCGAGATGTTAGGTACCAATTGGGATGAGCATGAACGCTCTTTCCGTGTGAGGTTTAAAATCGTTCGATAAATAAAATAGCCTTCTGATTTTCAGAGGGCTATTTTCATGAATACCGGATAGTGGTCGGAGTAGTTCAGTTTCTCACGATAATAAGTCTCGCCTTCCAGCTCTTCTGAATGGAAGATGTAGTCGATGCGCACCTTGAACTTGCGTTCTCTCATGGTGTACATAAAGCCTTTGCCACACTCTTTGAAGCCGTCGACAAGTTCGCCCAGCATTGTTTTATACACATAGGAATAGGGTACATCATTGAAGTCGCCACAGACAATGACGGGTATGTCAGAATGCTCGATTTCGCGTGCTACTTGATCTGCCTGCTGAGCTCTGACAGCCATACCTCGGGTGTAGTTGCCATAGATAGCCTTGATGATGGCGTTGTTTTCTATTTTAGTTCCTTGAACCTCCTGTTTGGCAATGTTGTGCAGTGTGCGATTGAAGCCTGTTGTTTCCAGATGAACATTGAAAATGCGTATTTTCTGGCCGTTGACATTTACGTCGGCCCACATACCACTGTTGTTGGTGCGCCCAAAGTCGATAATCTCGGAGGCTTCCAGTGGATAGCGGCTGTAGATGGCCATGTCGTTCCGTCCCATAGCCATATAGGGGAAATAGGTTTTGTAGGAGTCGGAGTTCTTTTTGTTGCCGCTTGCCTCATTGTATTCCTGAATACAGAAAATATCAACGCCCTGTTTTTTCATCTCGGTCAGAATGTCTTCTGCCTTGAATCCGGAAATCTCGCGTCCGAAGGCCTCCACGTTGTAGGTTGCGATTTTAATACCGGTTGAGTTGGGGGTGCTGTTGAACAGCCCCGTCTGATAGATCGTACCGATATAGGGGATGCTGCAAAGCAAGGGGACAGCGGATATACTTAGCCATATCCAATCACGACGTATGAGCCTGTAGATGAGCATGACAGCGTTGCCGATAAGGAGGTATGGCAGCACATAGACGAGCATGGCCATGGCAGTGCCTGTGGCTGGATTGACAGAGCCTCCGAAGAGACCGAATAGGGTGAAAATGGCTAACAGTGTACTGATAACCAGAATCATGAAAGATATATACTTGTAAACAGCTTGTTTGCCCATATACAATATTCTTATTTTTCAATGAGTCGCTTGATAGTCTCAATGAGGTCTTCCACTTTGAATGGTTTGGAGAGAAATTCATCGCAGCCGGCAAGTTTTGCTTCCCGGATATGATCATCGAAGGCATAAGCACTCAAGGCGATGATGGGGATGTCGGGATTCACTTCCTTGATGATGCGAGTGGCATCGAGTCCATTCATTCCGGGCATACGGATGTCCATCAGTATGAGGTCTGGTTTCTCTTCCTCGTTCATCATCACGGCTTCGATGCCATTGTGTGCACGCAACAAGTTGTAGCGCTTTTGCAGCACGATGCGCACCAGTTCGAAATTGCTTTCTTCGTCCTCTGCCACAAGCACGGTTTTCATAGCTTCTCCTTCTGGGGCGAAGTCAACGCGCAGTGTGCGCAGAGCATTTGCAGTATTGCTGTTGATAACCTGCCCGCCAATGGTTCCGCTAAATGGCAGACTGAAGGTAAATGTAGAACCTCTACCCAATTCTGACTGAACGCAGATGGTGCCTCCCATTTTTTCGACGATGATTCGGCACAGGGCCAGACCCAGTCCAAAGCCGCGCTGTTGCTTGGCGTCTTGTGAGGCGTATGTGTCAAAAATATGTTCAATGAAGTTGGGGTCGATACCTGAACCCGTATCAGAGACATAGAACTCAATATCTTGGCTTTCGTTAATCAGTCGGTAGCCATATCTGATGCTGCCCTTTTGCGTGTGTTTGATGGCATTGGAGATGAGATTGGAGAATACCTGAGTCAGACGGTTCCCGTCGGTTTTCATGATGACGGGCAGATCAGGCTTCTCCCAGATGATTGAAACCATCTGCGGACAACGGAACTCAAACAACTGCTTGATGCTGCCCATCAGGTTGTTGAGGTCTGTCGGCTCTCTTTTGATGACAATCTCTCCCGATTCAACCCTTGAGAGATTGAGAATTTCATTAATCAGGCTCAATAGACGACTATTGTTGCTTTCGATGATTTCCATGTATCTGAGACGTTCCTCCTGGGAATTGGTCTCAGCCATCACG
>CAMWKM010000103.1 GCA_947174835.1 uncultured Prevotella sp. | reverse complement strand
TACTGATTCCGTTAATGAAGAGAAAAAGTGTCTAGTGAAATCAGGAAAAGTCAAAGTATGCTGTTTACGCCTCGTAAATACCATACTTAGACCTCGTAAGTATGATACTTAGGCATCGTAAACACCATAGTAACATATTTTAAACCTAATATTAACCTACTCGAAGATTTTAAATTCGTAGCCTTGTTCCTTGAGCCAATGAATGCTTTCAGGCAGGGCTGTGCGCAGTTTGTCTATGGATTTTAGAGAGTCGTGGAAGGTGATGATGGAGCCGTTGCGGGCATAACGCTTCACGTTGTTTACCACATCTTCGGCCGTCAGCCATTTGGAATAGTCGCGAGTGACGAGATCCCACATCACTACTTTATATTTGCGCGAGAGCCAGACATACTGAGCCCATCGCATCCAGCCATGAGGTGGACGTATCAAGTGGCTGTGGATGTAGGCATTAGCCTTTTCGACGTTGTAGCTGTACTCCTTGATGGTGTGGCGCATTCCACCAATGTGGTTGTGGGTATGGTTGCCCACTTGATGGCCTTCGTCAATGATACGTTGATAAAGTTCAGGGTATTTGCGTACATTGTCACCTACCATGAAAAAGGTGGCTTTGACATCTTCCTGCTTGAGTACATCAAGAATGAAAGGCGTAGCCTCGGGAATTGGGCCGTCGTCGAACGTCAGATAGACTGCGTGTTCGTGACGGTCCATTCTCCATAAGGCTTTCGGGTAGAGCCAGCGAAGATATATGGCTGGTTGCTCGATAATCATATTACATTACTGTGGAAGGGGGCCTCCTCGGCGAATGTACTTATCTAAGTGCTCGGCCAGTTTGCTGTCGTACTGCTTGGCCACGTCGATATCGCACATCGAAGCAATATCAATAAGGTGGCGCATGATGTAGAACATCTGGACTTGGCAGTTTCTGGCGCAACCGGGGAAGAGCCTGTTGCTCAATGAATTGTAGAACGTCATGGACTGGTCGGAGCTCTTCCACAGGGCGGCAGTCACCTCAAGAGCCTTCTCTGTGTTGCCAATCAGGGCATAGGCGCGTGCCAAATCGATGCTTCCACTTCCGTAGTCATGGGGCACACTGTAGGCGGGAATCTCCTTCTCGCACTTCTCAAGCACCTCGGCAGCCCTGACACTGTCGCCCTCGGCAATTAGGTTGTTGGCCAGACTGACCAGCAGACGACGGTGGGTGTAGCACATTCGCAGGACGGTTTCATCAAGATAGACACCCGGTTTGTCGATACCGCCAAACTTATAACGGTTCATGACGTTATCGTAGGTCTTCTCGGTGTCGAAGTTGGTCATGCCCGGTAATGGCTGTTCATTGACATTGGTAGTGAAGGGCGTGATGCGGTTAGCCAGTCCCTCTTGCACGAAGTTATCGCTTAGGTTCATATAGTTCTCCTGTCCAACGGTATGAGCTACATAGATCGGACGTGTCCAGTTGGCATTGGCGAGCAGTTCGAGCATCATCAGTTTGCTCTTGTCAAGACCATTCAAACCCCTCAGCGAAATGACCATGCGGTCGGGGATGGAGTCGCCCTGCAGCTTCATGCCGCTCTTGCGGACGGCCTCTTTGTCGATGGTCATATAGACTGTATCGGTAGGAATGACGTGCAGATCGCTCTCTAATTCATAGTAATAGTCATTCTTAACCTCGTCCATTTGACTGTAGGCCAACTCAATGGCATTCCTCTGACGCTGCTTCAGTTCACTGCTGCGATGGTCGCGCACCCAGTATTCGAGCACATTCTTCAGTTCGTAAGGATCATCACCGAATAGCTCCTTGACCTCAGCGGGATATTGCTTGCGTAGCAGTTCGATGGCTGCGCGGATATGGCGGTCAACCTTTACGTATTCATTGGTACCTGTGCAATATTCCAATCGGCTCCAGCTAATGGGCAACGATGGCGATTCGTAAGCAGGACGAATCATTTGGTCAATATACCAGTCGGTGTTCAGATACGACAGGTTGCAGACGCGGGCATCGGTGCGTACGCCTTCGGTCTCTTGATTGTACCAGAGCGGGAACGTATCGTTGTCACCGTTGGTAAAGATGATTGGGTTACCCTCTTGTTGCAAAGTCATCAGGTAGTTCTGGCCGAAATCGGTGCAGGTGAAACGCCCGGAGCGGTCGTGATCATCCCAAGTCTGCGACCCCATTTGAATGGGTACGAGGAGGGCAATCACGGAGACGATGGCAGCAACGGCGGTCTGAGTCTGACGCTGTTTGATGAGGCGGTTGATGACAGAAATAATGGCAGCCACACCCATACCGCACCAAATGGCATAGGCATAGAACGACCCGGCATAGGCATAGTCACGTTCACGAGGCTGCAAAGGTGTTTGGTTCAGATAGACCACAATGGCGAGACCTGTCATAAAGAAGAGGAAGAACACAACCCAGAACTGCTGTACACCCTTGCGGCGGCAGAGGAACACCTGCCAGAGAATGCCCAAGATACCCAGGAAGAGAGGCAGGCAGTAGAACACGTTGTGTCCCTTGTTGTTCTTTAGTTCATCGGGTAGCAGCGACTGGTCGCCCAGACGGGCGTTGTCGAAGACCGAGAAACCTGTTATCCAGTTGCCGTGCTCTATCTCACCGTGACCCTGTATGTCGTTCTGTCGTCCGGCAAAGTTCCAAAGGAAGTAGCGCCAATACATCCAGTTACACTGATAAGCGATGAAGAAACGCAGGTTCTCCCATTGTGTGGGGATGGTGACAGTGTTGTTCCTGCGATAGTTGGAAGGAACCTTGTTTCCTTTGATCCGCCCGTCGTTAGTAGCCCAAATCTCATACTGCGAGATGTGTCTGGGATCATTGGAATACATACGGGGGAACAGCATATTCTGTGCGTAGATGGGCTTACTCTTCGTGATCTCCTCACCCTTTGCATCGAGACATGAGTAGCGGTCGGGTTCGTCAGCTGTCTTTTTCTCCACACGGTGCCAGATGGGAGTACCCTTGTCCATCTGCACAGAACCCTGATTGTTGATCTTATATTCAGAACTGTAGGCTTGTCCGTAGAATAGCGGGCGATAGCCATATTGGTCGCGGCTTAGGTAACTGCCCAAAGTAAAGATGTCTTCGGGTGAGTTCTGATCCATCGGTGGATTGGCTGCTGAGCGGATAACAATGACGGCATAAGTCGAATAGCCGATCATCAGCATCAGCATACATAGTAGTGTGGTGTTTTTTAAGCGAGGAGTAATGAGAGGCTTCTTCATGCCGGGCAAGAAAAGCAGTGCGGCCAGTACGCCCAGCACTAATAGTCCAATGCCGAAAGCTGCCCAGCCGTAGCCGTAGAACGGAATGCCCAGCATTCCAAAGGCCAGCAGGAATGCAATGTTCTGGCGTGTCCAACTGGCTGATGTATCCTTTGCGGTCTGCGTTTCGTAGATGGCCCAGATGACCAATCCTACAAGTAGGAGCAGATAGACATACTCACCGAAGTTGAACGGCATATTCAGCGTATTGACGAAGAAGAGTTCAAACCAACCTCCTACAGTGATGATACCGGGTACCACACCATAGAGTACGGCGGCCAGTAACATGAACGAGATAAGCAGTGCCACAATACTGCCCGTCAGGTTCGCATTCGGGTAGCGCTTGAAGTAGTACACTAAAACGATAGCCGGCAGGCATAGTAGGTTGAGCAAGTGAACACCGATAGAGAGGCCCGTCATATACATGATGAGTACCAACCAACGATCGGAATGAGGCTCGTCGGCATGGTCTTCCCATTTCAGGATGAGCCAGAAGACGACGGCAGTGAAGGCTGACGAGTAAGCATAGACCTCACCCTCGACAGCGGAGAACCAGAATGTGTCGCTGAAAGTGTAGATGAGAGCACCCACCAGACCGGAAGCCTCAATGGTAATCAGTTTCCACATTGACAATTCTTCCCATTTATCAATGAGCAGACGGCGTACTAAGTGGGTGATACTCCAGAAAAGGAACAGAATACACGTGGCCGAAAGTAGGGCACTCATCGTGTTTACCATACGGGCCACTTGTGTGGGATCGCTGGTAAACTGTGAGAAAAGGTTTGCCGTCAACATGAAGAAGGGTGCACCGGGTGGGTGACCAATTTCCAGTTTATAGCCAGTTGTGATAAACTCGGGGCAGTCCCAGAATGAGGCTGTCGGCTCAATGGTTAGACAATAGACGATGGCTGCTATCAAAAAAGTCAGCCATCCCACCATATTGTCCACGAGACGAAATTGTTTCATGATCTTGTTTTAAAATTCGAATTTGGCTGCAAAGGTACTGCTTTTAACTGAGAATAGAGAATGAAGGCTTGATAATATAGGAAAATTCGAGGTACATTAGAGTTTTTTAACCTCTAAAATAACCACTCTACACCAAACACCAGCAGCCAGTAACGTAGAAATTTTCCTGCGGTGATGCTTATCAGCGAAATGACGGGATTGGCTCGCATGAAGCCCAATGTCACAGTGATGGCACTGCCAATGATGGGCAGGAAGGCGAAGAAGCCCATCCAGGCACCGTGCCCGGCCATGAATTGCTCGGCACGTTCCATATTCTTCTTTTTTATGCGTAGGTACTTCTCTATCCATTCCATCTTGCCTAAACGGCCTACATAGTAGTTGAATACCGACCCGAGCACGTTGCCGATGGTGCCATAGATAACCAATGGCCAGGCATCGAGCGTGGTCAGTAGGCTCAGCATGACGGCCTCGCTGGAGAAAGGGAATACGCTGCCGGCCAGAAAAGCGGCTGCGAACATCCCCCAGTAGCCATAAGATTCTAAAAACAGAATGAAGGCATCCATAGGTTGAATACGGTGATGAGCAGGATGACTATCGTGATGACGATGAAGGCGATGTTGGTAATGCGGGTATAGGTAAGAGCCACGAAATGGCCAACCAACGGACTGGTGCAGATGAAAGCCAGCCGAATGAAAGGATCGAAATATTGGGGCAGCACAGCAACGATCAGTAGGGCCAGTAGCCCCAGATAGGTGAAGAAGCCGTAAAGCAGTCGGATGCGGATCTTGTCTTCGTAGCTGCGATGCCAGAAGTGGATGATGCCCGTCAGCATGAGAGCCAGTGTCAGTAGATAAATGATAAACTGTCCGATGCTAACGTCACTATAGTCAAAGGGTGTTCCTATTGCCCACAGCCCGGAGATATGTTCTGTCAGTGGTGTGAAGTCTTGGGTATAAATGAAATAGAGCGACAGAAACCAATAGGGGGTGAGCAGTCCGATGATGGAGGCCATCCATGTGCGCCAGTTGAATGACTGTAGTTGGAAGAGCATAAGCCCCCATATAACCGGCAACAGCCAAAGTGTCTGCACGTGCATCATACTGGCTCCGCCCCAGAAAACGAAGGCATAGAACACGCGGCCTACGGCCTGACCGTTCTGATAGGTTGTGAAGAGCAGCAGGATGGTAGCCACGAAAAAGAATTGTGAGATACCGCCTGTCAGCGAGCCGAACAGCATACTGGCCATACACGATAGGGCGATGAACGAGCATGAAACAATACGGCTGCGAATGCGCAGCAGGGTATTGCCGTTGCTCAGTTCTGCCAGCAGGTAGATGGTGGCAGCATAGCATATCAGTTGTGGCCACCAGTTTTTAACCAGCAGTCCGCTGAACAGCCAGATAACAAAGCCGTAGAGGACTGCCACTGGTAGTGCCAGTCCACTCTCGGCAATTTTATTCTGCAGCCTCTTCATCTACAGGTCGGCACCAATGTCGTGACGGAAATACTTGTCGGTGAATTGAATCTTCTGTGCTTCGGTGAATGATTTCTGAAGGGCCTCTGCCTTGTCTTTGCCATAGGATGATACGGCAATGACGCGGCCGCCATTGGTGACTACTTGTCCGTCGTTCAGGGCTGTGCCGGCATGGAACACGATGCTGCCTTCTACTTGTTCAATACCGCTGATGGGATATCCTTTTTTGTAGGCTTCGGGATAGCCGCCGCTGACGAGCATCACGCAAACGGCTGCACGCTCGTCAAACTCAATGGGACGTTGATCAAGGTTGCCTTCTGCCACCCCTTCAAACATATCTACGATGTCGCTCTTCAGGCGCAGCATGACGCTTTCTGTTTCGGGGTCGCCCATTCGGCAATTGTATTCGATGACCATCGGATCCCCTTTCACATTGATCAAGCCGAAGAAAATGAATCCCTTGTAGTCGATGCCTTCAGCCTTTAGACCCTCGACTGTGGGACGGATGATGCGATCATCGACTTTCTGCATCCACTCTTTGGTGGCAAAGGGAACAGGCGAAACGCTGCCCATGCCGCCCGTGTTCAACCCCGTGTCGCCTTCACCGATGCGCTTATAGTCTTTGGCTTCGGGCAGAATCTTATAGTGGTCGCCATCGGTCAGCACGAATACCGAACATTCAATACCGCTCAGGAATTCCTCGATAACTACGCGGCTGGAGGCGTTGCCAAACATACCGCCCAGCATATCCTTCAGTTCCTTTTTGGCTTCGTCGAGTGTTGACAGGATGAGCACACCTTTACCGGCACAGAGACCATCGGCTTTCAATACATAGGGCGCTTCTAATGTTTCCAGAAATGCCAGTCCCTCTTGCAGATGCTCACCATCGAAGGTCTCATAACGGGCTGTAGGGATGTGGTGACGCTGCATGAAGCCTTTGGCAAAGTCCTTTGAACCCTCAAGTACAGCACCGGCTTTCGATGGGCCGATGACGGGAATATTTTTAGTCCTTGCGTCCTCTTTGAAATCATCGTAAATACCTTTCACCAATGGATCTTCGGGACCAACGACCACCATGTTGATGTTCTTTTCCACCACGAATTGTTTGATGGCCTCGAAGTCGTCGGCCTTTATGGCTACGTTCTCCCCGCAGTTCGAGGTTCCGGCATTGCCGGGTGCGATAAATAGTTTCTCACACTTGTTGCTCTGAGCAATTTTCCAAGCCAGGGCGTGCTCGCGGCCGCCGCTTCCTAATAATAATATCTTCATATATTGTCTTGATTGTCTTTGCAAAATTTACTTCAGGTAATCCTCAAAATATTGAGTGATGCGCTCATGTAGATGTACACTGTTGTGTCCTCTCATATTATGTCCTTCGCCTGGATAGGCAAAGAAGTCGGGTTGGGTACCGGCTTCTGCGCAGGCCTTGAGGAACGACAGGGCGTGTTGGGGTACCACGGTAGGGTCATTGTAGCCGATGATAATCTGCAATTTTCCTTTCAGATTCTTAGCCTTTTGTATGAGGCTGGTTCGTGCGTAACCCTCTGGGTTCTGTTCCGGTGTATCCATATAGCGTTCACCATACATCACCTCGTACCATTTCCAGTCAATGACGGGGCCACCGGCTACACCCACCTTGAACACATCGGGGTAGTTTGTCATCAGTGAAATAGTCATGAATCCGCCGAAAGACCAACCGTGTACACCGAGACGATCCATATCAATGTAGGGCAGGGTTTTCAGGTATTCCACGCCTTTCATCTGATCTTGCATTTCTATTTGTCCCAACTGGCGGAAGGTGGCTTGCTCAAATTCGCGGCCACGATTCTCTGATCCACGGTTATCAAGAATAAAACAGATATAGCCCTTCTGAGCCATATAGGTCTCCCATGAACGGCTGGCCCAATGCCACGAGGCATCTACGTTGTGGGCGTGGGGGCCTCCATAGACATAGACTACCGTGGGATATTTCTTGGTAGGATCGAAATCAGCGGGCTTAACCATACGCCAATAGAGGTCTGTTGTGCCATCTGCTGCCTTGATGCTGCCGCTTTCGTACTGTGGCACCACGTAATCTTTCCATGGATCAGGGGCAGTCAGTAGGTTGCTGGTCTTTCGTTTTGTACTGATTGTTGTCAAGTCTATGTTGTTGGGCATAGTCGGTGTGCTCCACTTATCGTAAAGCTTGCTGCCGGTAGTTGAGAGCACGGCACGATGAACACCCTCTCCATTGTCGCACGGAGTGCGCTTGCCGCTCTTGACGTCAACTGCATAGAGGTTGCGCTGTAGGGGATGCTTCTCGTTGGAGGCAATGATGATGCTATGCTGCTTTTCATTGAATCCCATCACATCCATCACTACCCATGACCCGCTGGTGAGTTGTTTCAGTTCCTCTCCTTTGATGTTAAACAGATATAGATGGTTATAACCGTCTTTCTGACTCTGCATGATGAACTGGTTTGGATCCCAAGGCAGGAATTGGATGGGGTGGAGAGGCTCTACATATTTGTCGCTTGTCTCACGATAAATCTCATTAGCGAGTTTGCCGGTCTCGGCATCGTAACTGATCAGCCGACAATCGTTTTGGTCTCGATTCATTTCAAACATATAGATTGTCTTTGAGTCGGGACTCCACGCAATATTTGTGAAATAGCGGTCAATGGGATCGGCTGTCTGTAGAAACTGGGTATGTTTACTCTTCAGATCATAAACACCTATGGTGACCACATGGCTCGTCATACCTGCCATCGGGTATTTGTCGGGCTCTAATTCGGCTATGCGTGGGTCAATGTTCACCTGCGGATAGTCAGTCACCATCGACTGGTCCATCCGGTAGAAGGCCAGACGCTGACCGTCAGGGCTCCAGAATAGTCCTTCTTCGATGCCGAACTCATTACGGTGGACGGCTTCTCCATAGACAATTTCGCGCGAACCATCAGTGGTGAGTTGCGTCTCTTGGTCCTCTGCGTCGCGTACATAGAGTTGGTTGTCAGCTTTCTTATAGGCCAGAGCTTTGGACGCGGGTGACCATTTCGTGACTTGAGCCCCCTCAAGAGTCTGCACCCAGGTTTTCTGTGTTTTCCAATTATAGAGCAGTTGGATGCGATTGTTTCTGAGTAACACCACCGGTTGGTCGGGGTAAGGGTATCTGGCATTCAGTGCTGAACGGATAACACGCTTCTCAATATCGTGTGAGTTCGTCAGTTGGAAGTTCAGTTG
Organism: uncultured Prevotella sp.; assembly: GCA_947174835.1. GTDB lineage: Bacteria > Bacteroidota > Bacteroidia > Bacteroidales > Bacteroidaceae > Prevotella. The sequence goes on along the minus strand of CAMWKM010000103.1, from coordinate 1,671 downwards.
GTCGAGCGTAAAGAATGTAGTCTTGTTGCCTTTCTCATTGATGGTACCTCCTTCTTCAACATCTTGATACATCAATTGGTCACCCCACCACGTGAGGAACATATTCTTCGGACGCAGGTTGTGATAGTTGGTGCCCCCGAAGTTAAGGTCTTCCAGTGTGAAGAGTTTTTGGGCAGACATGGGCAGGACGACTAATACGAACAGTGCTACGAGGAGGTTCTTATTTTTCATACTTGTTCTTAGGGGCGAATCGTTTATTGTTCTTTCTATTGCCGCCACTGCGATCGAAACGCTCATGGCCACCGCGATTCTCATTGAAAGGCTTGCCGGATTTGCCGGGTCTTTCAGACTTTCTTGAATATTTGGGTTTCTCTGAGAAACCGGATTCTCTTGATTCCCTAAACTCTTTTGGCTTACGGGGAGGTCTGGTATTCGTCTCGTGACGATGGAAAGTGAACGAACGGATATCACCATCTTCATTCTCCTCCTGTTCATCAAGGCGTTGCTTAAATTCGCGATTCTTTTTGAAGCGGTGCTTCTCGGCCATCTGGCGTTTCTCTTCGTCGGTCTTCACGGTACCGCCTTCTTTTCGGAACGATTTCATCTTTCCGTCAAACATCTGATATTTACGGAACTCACACTCCAATGAACCGTTGAATACGGGAATCTTGATAGAGGGTTTTAAGCCAATCTGTTCGAAGCACTCCTCACGATAGGACAAGATCCAGGCTTCGCCACCCACAAACTGATGCTTAAGCCGCTCGCCAATCATCCGATAGGTGCCCAGCAGGTCAGGTGTGGAAATACGCTCGCCATAAGGAGGGTTGCTCACGAGAATGGCCTTCTCCTTTGGCTGCTGAAAGTCCTTGAAGTCCTGCTGTTCAATGGTAATGTCGGCTGTGAGACCGGCGGCCTTGGCATTTAGACGAGCCGTGTTGACCGCTTTCATGTCAATGTCGTAGCCATAGATATGATGTTGGAACTCCCGTTCCTGTGAGTCATCATTATATATCTTGTCAAAGAGGTCGGCATCGAAGTCTGGCCATTTCTCAAACGCATATTCCTTACGGAACAGTCCGGGAGCCATGTTGTGGGCGATAAGGGCTGCTTCGATAAGCAGTGTGCCTGAGCCGCACATGGGATCGATAAAATCAGTGTCGCCCTTCCAGCCTGTCATCATGATCATTCCGGCTGCCAGCACCTCATTGAGGGGAGCCTCAACAGATTCTTGACGATAGCCGCGACGATGCAATGACTCACCGCTGGAGTCGAGACAGAGCGTGCAATCATCTTCAGCGATATGTATGTGCAGACGAATGTCGGGATTGGCCACGGAGATATTGGGACGCTTGCCTGTCTTTTCGCGGAATTGATCGACGATGGCATCTTTCACTTTATAGGCAACGAACTTTGAGTGGCGGAACTCTTCAGAAAACACGACGGCATCAACCGTGAACGTGCGTTCATTGTCGAGGTATTTGCTCCAGTCCATTTCCTTGATTTTTTCGTAGACGTCGTCAGCGCTTTTCGCCTTGAAATAGCTGATGGGTTTCAGAATCTTGATGGCTGTGTGCAGTGAGAAATTCGCGCGATACATCATTTCTTTGTCACCCGTAAACGATACCATGCGTCTACCTATTTGAACATTGTTGGCCCCCAGTTGGGTAAGCT
>CAMWKM010000102.1 GCA_947174835.1 uncultured Prevotella sp. | reverse complement strand
ACTCTACACCGCGCAACTTCGACTTCTTGATTGTAAACTCCTGATCACCATCATAGAGCACGCAGCCCAAGTCAGCCACAATGACTTTCTGACCTGCTGCCACATTGGGGGCACCACACACAATCTGCGATGGATTGTCTTTGCCCAGATCGACCGTCGTCACATGCAAATGGTCACTGTTGGGATGTATCTCGCAAGTGAGCACCTTGCCCACATAGAGACCTTTCAGGCCACCACGTATGGACTGTACTTCCTCCAGAGCATCGACTTCGAGTCCCGTAGAGGTCAGCGCATCACATACCTGCTGCGGCGAAAGGTCGAAATCAACGTATTCTTTCAGCCATTTATAAGAAATATTCATTCCTAAAACAATTGTTTAAATTCGAATTTGCGTGCAAAGGTACTATTTTTTCAGCACCCCTGCAAATAATCGAAAGAAAAAATATGAATAAGAACAGTCAAGGGGGAAAGTGTGTTCTCTCCCCCTTGTATCCTTACTGACACTTGATCTCAATATCGTGACGTACGTTGTTACGAATTTTCGTCAAATAGTTCTTCATGCCATCGGCATCCTTATGGTCAATGATCTCCAAAAGTTCCTTCAATTCCGTACGAATCTGACTCACCTGATCATGGGTATAGGGATTGAAAAGGATTTCCCGAAGCAGATAATCATCCTCATTGAGCACGCCCTTGGCAATGCGCATGTGACGCTTGAAAGTGGTGCCCGGAGCATCCTGATGCTTCATAACAGCAGCAAAGACGAAAGTGCTCACAAACGGAATACTCAGTGAGTAGGCCACCGTCTTATCATGTTCCTCAAAGGAATATTCATAGATATTGAGTCCCAGTTTCTGGTAGAGGTCTTTGAAAAACAGTCGTCCGATAAAGTCACCCTCGTTGATAATGATGGCATTCTCCTCGGAAAGCTGGTTCAGATTGGCAAACGTGGGGCCAAACATGGGGTGACTACTGGCATAATGCATCCCTGTGGACTCATAAAATTCCTTAAGCCCAGTCTTCACGCTCGATATGTCTGTGATAATGCAGTCCTTCGGCAAGTAAGGTATAACCTCACGAAACGCGGGGATAGTGTACTTGACCGTGACAGCGTTAATCAGCAGTTCAGGCTTGAATGCGCGGATCTCTTCCAACTCAGTAAAACGCTGGCAGTTGTAGGTGAAGCGCATCCGTTTGGGATCTTTCTCGAAGACTGCCACCTCATGATCGAAGCTCAGCAGGTCAATAAAAAACGATCCCATCTTACCTGCTCCTAATACCAATACCTTCATTTTCTTATTTGTTCACGATTTCTATTTGCTGGCGAACACTCTCTTCATGGACACTCTCGAAGACTTTAGCGACAAATTCCGGCGACATACCTGTCAGCGAACCTTGTACACCACGCTTCTCCAATATCTCGTTGTAGCGCGAAGTCTGTAGCACGGTCATATTGTGCTCCTTCTTATACTTGCCAATCTCACGGCACACGCCCATACGCTTGGCCAGCAAATCCATCAGTTGGTCGTCCAGTTCGTCAATCTGCTTGCGCAGCAACTGAATGCTTTCCGTGGTGACGTGCTCATCGCGGATAATGAGCAACGACAGAATATAGTTGAGCACCTCAGGTGTCACCTGCTGTTTAGCATCGCTCCAAGCCTTATCGGGATCGCAGTGACTCTCTACAATCAGGCCGTCAAAACCGAGATCCATAGCCTGCTGGCAGAGCGGGGCAATGAGTTCTCTCCTGCCTCCGATGTGAGAAGGATCACAGATGATAGGCAGTTCTGGGATACGACGATGCAGTTCGATGGGAATCTGCCACATGGGAGCATTGCGATAGATCTTCTGCTCGAAGCTGGAGAAGCCACGATGGATGGCTCCCAGACGTTTGATGCCAGCCTGATTCAATCGCTCCATAGCACCGACCCATAATTCGAGGTCGGGGTTGACAGGATTCTTCACGAACACCGGAATATCAACACCCTTCAGCGCATCGGCCAAAGCCTGCATGGCAAAGGGATTGGCGGTGGTGCGAGCCCCTATCCAAAGAATATCCATATCGTACTTCAACGCCAGTTCCACGTGATCAGGAGTAGCCACCTCAGTAGAGATAAGCATGTGCGTTTCCTCTTTCACCTGCTTCATCCAAGGCAAGGCCTTCTCGCCATGCCCCTCAAAACCACCTGGTTTGGTGCGTGGTTTCCATATTCCTGCACGGAAATTGTGGCAGCCCTTCATGGCCAACTCACGGGCAGTCTTCATCACTTGCTCCTCAGTCTCTGCCGAGCATGGGCCTGCAATCACGAAAGGCCGTTCGTTGTCACTCGGTAAATTCAGCGGTTGTAAATCTAATTCCATAGTTATATTGCTTTTTTAATTCTTTCTAATGCCTGTTGTATTTTCTCTTCTTTTGCACAAAGGGAGATGCGGATGTAACGCTCACCGTTAGAGCCAAAAATAAAACCGGGAGTGATAAAGACACGCGCCTCGTGTAGCACACGCTCCGTCAGTTCCTCCGCATTACCGTATTTAGCAGGAATCTTGCCCCAGAGGAACATACCCACCTGATTCTTATCGTAGGTGCAACCCAAGGCATCCATAATCTGCTCTGCATATTTACGACGACGGGCATAGCGTTCAATATTGGCCTCGCGATGCCACTCCTCACTGTTATTATAAGCCTCGGCTGCTGCCAACTGGATGCCCCGGAAGGTGCCACTCTCTATGTTAGACTGCACTTTCAGTATCCACGAGATGAAGGTAGCATTGGTTGCACACAGTCCTACACGCCAACCTGGCATATTATGACTCTTCGACATCGAATTGAACTCAATGCAACAGTCTTTGGCACCGGGCACTTGGAGAATACTACGGTGCTCCTCACTCAGGATAAAACTATAAGGATTGTCATTCACCACCACGATATTGTGCTCACGGGCAAACTTCACCAGCCGCTCGTATGTATCCATACGGGCACGGCCACCAGTGGGCATATTAGGATAATTAGTCCACATCAGTTTGACTTTCGAAAGGTCCATCCGCTCCAATTCATCAAAATCGGGTTGCCAACCATTATCCTCGCGCAAGTTATAGTTCACAATCTTGGCACCAAGAATCTTTGAGAGCGACGTATAAGTAGGATAACCGGGATTGGGTACCAGCACCTCATCACCCGGATTGACGAAAGCCAGCGTAACGTGCAGAATACCTTCCTTCGAACCAATCAGCGGCAACAGTTCCGTCTTCGCATCAAGATCAACATTGTACCAGCGCTTATAGAAACCGGCCATTGCCTCGCGAAGCTCCGGCGTACCCATCGTGGGCTGGTAACCATGAGCATTCGGCTGACGAGCCACCTCGCAGAGTTTTTCTATTGTTTGTTCCGATGGCGGCATATCAGGACTGCCTATCGCCAGGCTGATGATGTCCTTGCCCTCGGCATTCAACTGGGCCACCTCTTTCAATTTCCTACTGAAGTAGTATTCGCTCACTAAGTTTAATCTCTCTGCCGGTTGTATCATATTCTGTTTTCTTTGTTTCTAAGGATTTTTGTCCGTGGCTCTTTGAGCCCTTGAATCCTCATACTTAAATTATTCCTCAATTGGTTTGTTGGCCGTCTTTATATTCTCCTAAGATCTTAAAATCCTTGATCAATGGGATAATTGCATCAATAGACTGGCGATAGCGAGTCAGATCGTCATACATTAAGTCAACATAGAACAGATATTCCCACTCACGACCGATGATGGGCAGCGACTGAATCTTTGTCAAGTTAATCTTGTAGAACGACAGGATAGCCAGCACATGACTCAGCGAACCCTCCTCATGGGGCAACGAAAAGACGATGCTCGACTTGTTGGTATCTGGCAGTGAGCGCAACAAGTCAGCCTTGTTGGGATTGCTCAACACGAGAAAACGCGTATAGTTATGCTTATTGTCCTCTATATGATTATCGAGCACTTTCAGACCATAGAGACGTGCCGCCTCCGCATGACAGACAGCTGCCCAGCCCCTCTTCTGCCCTTCGGCAATCATCTTGGCAGAGCCTGCCGTGTCCTCAGCCTCCACGTTTTTCAGTTGAGGATGCTGAGACAGGAATTCCCGGCATTGCATCAGAGCCACTGGATGTGAGTGTACCTCGGTGATAGTGCTCCAGTCATCGTCGGGCAGACAGCAGATGCAGTGTGAGATGTGCAGTTTATGTTCTCCCACGATGGCCGTACCGGAATCGCGCAACAACTCGTAATTGTGCAGCAAACTACCAGCAATGGTATTCTCAATGGCCAGCATAGCGATAACGGTAGGATCCTTGCGCATCTCGTCAAACACCTGTTCAAAGGTGGCACAACAGATAAGCTGTATCTGTTCACCCTCGAAGTAAAGGTGTGCCGCAATGTCGTGAAACGACCCGATCAGTCCTTGAATTGCAATTCGCTTCATCTATTATTCATTTAAAAGCCCCACTTTCACTCTTTCGTGAAGCGGGGCCTTATTGTTTTAACCTTTTAAAATCTAAACGCGCCTTCCCGCTTCACAAGTACTTGTAAAGTAAAAGTAAAAATAGAAGTATGCGTTCAGACCCGTCATTATTTCGTTTTATTATTTCTGGGTGCAAAAGTATAACAATTCTTTGAAATACGCAAATAAAATGAGAGAAATTTTCACAATTATTTTTCCGCGGCCAATATCCGGCCATTTGGAATACGATGCGTACCTTTACCTTTTACGATTTTCAGAAGCCGAAGTCATAGCCCCAACGGATTGAGAATCTTATATGAATCTTTCACTTTTGCCTCAATGCCCTCAGCCGAATAGTCACCACTGACGTCAGCCATCTCATTGGGGTTGAGTTCAAGCACTTTCTGCATATCCTCTTCAGCCCCCTGCTTATCACCGCGATCGTATTTTATCTTGCCGCGTTCGCGATAAGCGTCAATCTGGAAAGGGTTCATCTCCACCACCGTATTATAGATATCGAGAGCCTCATCGGTCTTGCCCGTTGCATTCAGCACACGGGCAGCCACTATCATCACATCCTCGTTGGCCTCAACATGATGGATAAGCCACTGCACATCTGCCATTGCTCCATTCAGATCGCCCATAGCCAACAAGGTCTTGGCACGCAACAGATAGGCATCGCCATAATTCTCATTCTGCGCGATAGCCTTGGTCAGACGAGCCACGCCATTAACCACGTCACCTTGGGCTAAGGCAGCCTGAGCATACTGGTAAGTAGCGTTAGCATTACTGTCATCAACAGCCAGAGCCTGTTCGCAGAGCGTGGTCATCTCTTCATAGTTCTCCTGCATATAAGCCACATGGGCAGCCTGCATCAGAACGGCCACATTGTCGGGCTGGGCATCGGCCATGACCTTCAATTCCGCCAACGCGCCCTCCAAATTTCCCATCTGCGTCAACACCTGCTGCAAGTAATCGCGTGTTTCCAGATCGTCCTGAATCTTCAGCGCCTCGCGGAAACACTTCTCCGCATATTCAGCCTGCCCCATACGCATAGCCTTTACACCATCATATTTTAGCAAGTCGAAGTTCTTGACTTCAGTTTCTTTCTTAGCCTCTTCAGAGTTTTTGTCCTCCCCTCCGAACAATGATTTCCAAAATCCCATATCGAAATAATATTAAAATTTCGTTTGCAAAGTTACAAAAAAAGAATTATATTTCGTATCTTTGCATCCGAGATTTAAATCTATTTATGTATGTTAGGACTTAAAACAATGCTGCTTTTCGGCCTTGGTGCCCCAGAACTGTTGCTGATAGCCCTGGTTGTTCTGTTGCTTTTTGGTGGAGCCAAGATTCCCGAACTGATGCGCGGACTGGGCAAAGGCGTAAAGAGTTTCAAGGACGGAATGAAAGACATAGACGACGAAGTGAAGAAGGATGACAAATGACACTGGCACATTCTGGGATCACCTCGACGTGCTGCGATGGGTCATTCTGCGCTCACTGGGCATTGCCGTTGCATTTGCCGCCATTGCTTTCTGTATGAAAGACCTGCTCTTCACCATAGTGCTGGCACCTCGCACAAGCGAGTTCGTCACTTTCCGACTACTGGGTATCGATGCCTTTGGCATCCACCTGATGAACACAGGCCTTACGGAACAGTTCATGACTCATGTACGTGTAGCGATGTACGCCGGCCTGCTATGCGCTACACCTTATATTATATATGAGTTGTTCCGCTTCGTGTCGCCAGGTCTTTATGCTAATGAACGACGGGCAGGCATCCGGTTGGTTGTTTCGGGCTATATGATGTTCATACTAGGAACAGCCCTGAACTATCTGCTCATCTTCCCACTGACGGTGCATTTTCTGGGTACCTATCAGGTGAGTCCCGATGTTGACAATATGCTAACCTTGCAGTCATACGTCGATACACTCATCTCAATGAGCCTCATCATGGGCGTTATCTTCGAGTTGCCTGTGGTCTGTGCCATCCTTGGAAAGATGGGATTCATCAATGGGCGGATGATGTCCCGCTACCGTCGTCATGCCATTGTGGCCATTCTTGTAGTGGCTGCCATCATCACTCCTACGACCGATATGTTCACACTTTGTATTGTGTCGTTCCCCATCTGGTTGCTCTACGAAGTGAGCATACTGATTGTCAGACTAAACAAAACAAACACATAGAATGCTGAAGAAAATAAGAATCACACTGGCTACAGTCTTCTTCGTTGGACTGACGCTATTGTTCCTCGACTTTACAGGAACGCTCCACCTTTGGTTAGGATGGATGGCCAGAGTTCAAGCCCTGGAGGCTATACTGGCTTTGAATGTTGCCGTCGTCGTCGGACTCGTCCTGCTGACGCTCATATTTGGCCGCATCTATTGTTCGGTCATCTGTCCGCTGGGTGTCTTGCAGGATATTTTCGGAAAGCTGGGCATGAAAGCCAAGAAGAACCGCTACACCTATTCGAAGGAGAAAAAATGGTTGCGCCATCCCGTGCTTGTGGTGTTCATTGTCGCGCTGCTGGCCGGTGCCGGCTCGCTGGTGCAGTTACTGGCTCCCTACAGTGCCTTTGGCCGCATTATGACAATGATTTTCCAGCCCCTCTACAAACTGGGCAACAATGTGTTGGCCTCTATCGCAGAGTCAATAGACAGCTATGCCTTCTACTCGGTCGACGTGTGGATGAAGTCGCTGCCCGTGCTGATCATCGCCATCGTGACACTGGCAATTCTGTTTGTTCTGGCATGGCGCAACGGTCGAACCTACTGCAACACCATCTGTCCTGTGGGCACCTTGCTGTCCTTCCTGTCGCGTTTCTCGTTGCTGAAGATTCGCTTCGACACAGAGAAATGTCGCAACTGCTCACTCTGCACTAAGAACTGCAAAGCCGCTTGCATCGACTTCAAGAACCATCGCGTGGACTATTCCCGCTGCGTAGTCTGCGGTGACTGCATAGAGAGTTGCAAGTTCGGAGCACTGAAATACACTTGGAACGCTCAGTCTCCACAGACTTCTCCCAGTTCCGACAGCCGTCGCACCTTCCTACTGACCACCGCTATGGCCACTACAGCCGCCTTGGCACAGGAGGCCAAACACGTGGATGGCGGACTGGCAGACATCATCGACAAGAAAGCCCCCGAGCGTCATACACCGCTCACACCACCGGGTTCGCTTTCGGCCAAGAATATGGCACAGCACTGCACAGGCTGTCAACTCTGCGTGTCGGAATGTCCTAATGACGTGCTCCGTCCCAATATCGACTTGATGAACCTGATGCAACCCACCATGAGCTATGAGCGTGGCTACTGTCGTCCAGAGTGTACCCGCTGCTCCGATGTATGTCCTGCCGGAGCCATCAAGCCTATTGACCAGATAGAAAAGTCAAGCATTCAGATTGGCCATGCCGTCGTGTCGCCCCATCACTGCATCTCGGCTCTGGGCGAAGCTGAGTGTGGCAACTGCGCCCGCCACTGTCCGGTAGGAGCCATTCGGATGCTGCCTACCGATCCAGACGATGATCTGTCGCCCTCTATCCCTGCAGTCAACGAAGAAGCCTGCATCGGCTGTGGAGCCTGCGAGCATCTGTGCCCGGTACGTCCCCTGTCTGCCATCCACGTAGAGGGGCACGAAGTACATAAACATATTTAATGAATCACTTACAGAGTATAAGAGTTATGAAAGATATATCCCGCCGCTCTTTCCTGAAATACATGGGACTCGGCTCAGCAGTTGCATTGGCAGCCTGCGCAGGCAAAAGAAGTACCGACGAGACAGAATCGCTCACTGAGCCGTCCACCGGCCAGATGACCTATAGGAAGAATCCATCTACCGGCGACGAAGTGTCGTTGCTGGGCTATGGCATGATGCGTCTCCCCACCCTGCCAGACAGCGATGAGTTCGATCAGGAGATGATCAACCAGCAAGTAGACTATGCCATTGAGCACGGCCTGAATTACTTCGACACGTCGCCCGTCTATTGTCGCGGCCTGTCGGAACGCTGCACGGGCATTGCCCTGAGCCGCCATCCCCGCGAATCTTATTTCGTAGCTACCAAACTGTCAAACTTCAGTCCGGAGGTACAAACGCATGAGGCCAGTGTCGAGATGTATCATAATTCCATGAAGGAACTACAGGTAGACTACATCGACTACTACCTGCTACACGCCATCGGGGGCGGGGGAATGGAGAGTTTCAACCAGCGTTATATCAATAACGGAATGCTTGACTACCTGTTGGAAGAACGCAAGGCTGGCCGCATCCGCAATCTGGGATTCTCCTATCACGGTGACGTCGAAGTGTTCGACACGCTGCTGGCTGAGAACGACAAGTATCACTGGGACTTCGTGCAGATTCAGATGAACTATCTGGACTGGGACTATGCCGACGAGATGAACCGACGCAATACCGATGCCAGTTACCTATACAACGAACTACAGAAACACGGCATACCTGCCGTCATCATGGAACCCTTGCTGGGCGGACGATTAGTGAAAGACCTGCCTCAATATGCCATCGAGCAGATGAAACGCCGAGACCCACAGAAATCAGTGGCATCATGGGCCTTCCGCTATGCCGGCACTCCCGAAGGTGTGCTCACGGTGCTCAGCGGCATGACCTATATGGAACACCTGAAAGACAATCTGATCAGCTACTGCCCGCTGGTGCCTCTCACTGAGGAGGAGCAGCGTTTTCTGGACAGGGAAATAGCCCATCAGATGATGGAACTGGACACCATTCCCTGCAACAACTGCCAGTATTGTATGCCTTGCCCCTACGGCATCGACATTCCCGCCAACTTCCTGCACTACAACAAGTGGGTGGTGGAAAACAAACTGCCTGATGAACAGGGCGACCCGGAATATCGCAAGAACCGTCGCAACTACTTAATTAGTATCGACCGCACCATCCCGCGCGACCGACAGCCCGACCACTGCATCATGTGCAACCACTGCATCGAAGTAAAAAACTGCCCACAAAAGATTCGCATCCCTCAGGAACTGAAGCGCATTGCCGACCTGATGGAACAACTGAAACGCGACATTTAGGAATGAAGAAAATCTATACCGATATATTCATCGACTTCGACGACACGCTATATGACACCTACGGGAATGCCGTCATCGCCTTAGAAGAACTGTTCAGACATTTCGACTTTGGACGCTACTTTGATAGACCGGAGATCTTCTACGACGACTTTTGGAAGACCAACGTCGACCTATGGAGCCGCTATGCCCGTGAGGAAATCACGCGCGACCACCTCATCGTGGAGCGTTTCCGCCATCCTCTGAGCCAAGGAAAAGGATTGGAGCCCACCGCTGACTTCTGTCTACAAGTGAGCGATGTCTATTTGGACTACTGCTCCAACAAGCCCGGTCTTGTCGAAGGTGCCCATGAACTGATGGACCATCTGCGCCAAAAAGGCTACCGCATCCACCTGTGCAGCAACGGCTTCCACGAAGTGCAATACAAAAAACTCGCAGCCTGCGGCCTGCGCGACTACCTCGATACCATCATCCTGAGCGAAGATGCCGGTGCCAACAAACCGTCTCCCCTGTACTTCGACTACGCTTTCCAACAGTCGAAAGCCCCGCATGAGACTACCGTCATGATAGGCGACAACTTCAATACCGACATCCTCGGTGCCAAGCACGCCGGGATAGACACCATCTTCTTCAACCGTTGGCCCGACCATCCTGCTACGGAACCAGTCACCCACGAAGTGAAGAACCTGAAAGAAATCATAGGAATCCTATGAATAAGTATGATACTTAGACCTCGTAAGTATGATACTTAGACAGCATAAGTATGATACTTACGAGGCGTAAACCATATACACTTTCCACACCTTCCGTGCCAAAAAACTGAAAATATTTGGAAGAAAGGAAAACTTTTCGTATCTTTGCAACCAAAATATAACATTATTAACCATAAAAACCAAAGCTAAAAAACTAAAAACAAAAGACCGAAAAAAGTAAACAATGGCCGCGACTGACCTTACCACTAAGACTGGAAGGTACGTTAAAAGGTCCGCAGTCGAGGCACTGACAAAACTAATAAACCGAAAAAATAACAAGCGCTCACGGACCGGAAGGCGCAAAGAACCAAAACAAAAAGCAAATGAATAAACATTCACTTAAATCGTTATTCCTTACCATGATGACACTTCTGTGCGTGGGGGGGGTAACTGGTTGGGCTGCTGATGAAATTACCAATACAGAGAATACTATTTTCTCTGCTAATGT
>CAMWKM010000101.1 GCA_947174835.1 uncultured Prevotella sp. | reverse complement strand
TAGGGGGACTTAGATATGAGGGGGAGGCTCCTCCGCCCCCCACGACAAAAGATGCCGTTTGCCACTCGTAAACATGATACTTACGCAGCGTAAGTATGATACTTAGGCAACGTAAACACCATAGTAACGCTTTTTAAGACTTATCGCCCCTGAAGGCAATGCCCTCGACTAAGGCTGCTTTCTCATAGGAATTTCGTGGCTAAAAAAGGAAGAAAGAGGAACAAAACGGAACAAAGCGGAAGAAAAGGGAAGAAAACGGAACGAAACGGAAGTCACGTTTCGATAATTCCGTACCTTTGCAGCATCAGGGAAACACCCTGAGGAAGCCGGGCAGCCAAAACGCACACATGGCCAGCACTCCAGAATCTTATGAACGGCAATTGGAAAGTAACAAGAAAATATTCTTATATTTCTTTGCTGTTTCCGGAAAAATGAGTAACTTTGCAGGCAAAGTCATTTCGAACCACTTAAAAACAATAAACATAGAAATTAGAGATGAAACAATTCAACGACAAAAACTTTGTGTTGGAGACTGAGATTGCTCAGGACTTGTATCACAATCATGCGGCTAAGATGCCGATTATTGACTATCACTGTCATCTGATTCCTGAGATGGTGGCCAAGGACCATAAGTTCAGTAGCATTACAGAGTTGTGGCTGGGTGGCGACCACTATAAGTGGCGTGCTATGCGCACCAACGGTATTGACGAGCGCTATTGTACAGGTAAGGATACTACCGATTGGGAGAAGTTCGAGAAGTGGGCAGAGACAGTTCCCTACACATTCCGCAATCCTCTGTATCACTGGACTCATCTGGAATTGAAGACAGCCTTCGGTATAGAGAAACTGCTGAGTCCTAAGACCGCTCGTGAGATCTTCGATGAGTGTAACGACAAATTGGCCAACGACCCCAATTTCACGGCTCGCGGTCTGATGCGTCATTACAATGTGGAGTGTGTCTGCACCACCGATGATCCTGTAGATGACCTGCATAATCATATTGAGTATGCCAAGACAAAGGGTGAGAAAGATCCTCTCATGATTCCTGCTTGGCGTCCCGATAAGGCGATGAACATAGAGAAACCTGAGTTTGCTAAGTATGTGGAGCAGTTAGCAGAGGTTAGCGGTGTGAATATCGTGAAGTTTGCTGATATGATCGATGCACTGAAGAAACGTCACGAGTTCTTCGAGGCGCAGGGTTCCAAACTGTCAGATCATGGTATTGAAGAGTTCTATGACGAGGAATATACTGATTCTCAGATTGAGACAATCTTCGAAAAGGCTATGCGTGGACAGCAGTTGTCGAATTTTGAGGTTCGTCAGTTCAAACATTGTTTCCTGACTATCATGGCTGAGATGGATGCCGATGCCGGCTGGACACAGCAGTTCCACTATGGTGCTATTCGCGATAATAATACCCGTATGTACAATCAGCTGGGGCCCGACACTGGTTTCGATTCTATCGGTGAGTTCAACACTGCCAAGGCAATGTCGAAGTTCCTGAACAAATTGAACATGGAGGGTAAACTCACACGTACCATATTATATACGCTGAATCCTTGTGCCAACGAGGTTATCGCCACAATGCTGGGTAACTTCCAGGGAGGCGAGCCCGGTAAGATTCAGTTTGGTAGCGGTTGGTGGTTCAATGACCAGATGGATGGTATGATTCGCCAAATGAACGCCCTCTCAGTGCTTGGTCTGCTGAGTCGCTTTGTGGGAATGTTGACCGACAGTCGTTCGTTCCTCTCTTATCCGCGTCATGAGTATTTCCGTCGCATCCTTTGCAACATTCTTGGCAATGATGTGGAGAAAGGCCTTCTGCCTGACGATCGTGAGACGCTGGCACGCATGGTTGAGGATATTTCTTACAACAATGCACGTCGTTACTTCAAGTTCTATTAAGAATAATAATCGGGGGAGTTTTGCAAAAAACTCCTCTTTTTTTTGTGTATTTCAAAATTAAGCAGTAATTTTGTAGCCGAAATTACAAAGAGGACATTAAAAATGGAGCGTTTCTAAGATAAAGTAAGAGAGGTTGGGAAGTTTTTCTCAATCTCTTTTTTCAAATATACAAACACAAATTTAAAATAAAAACATTATGTGTGGAATTGTAGGATATTTAGGTAAGCGCGCGGCTTTCCCCATTTTGATTAAGGGACTGCGTCGTCTGGAGTATCGTGGCTACGACAGTGCCGGGGTGGCTCTGCTCAATGGTGACGGTCAGTTAAACGTCTACAAGACGAAGGGAAAGGTGGATAATCTGGTAGAATTCAGTTCCGATAAGGATGTGACAGGTACAGTTGGTATTGCCCATACCCGTTGGGCTACTCATGGTGAGCCTTCTTCACGCAACGCCCATCCACATTATTCCACGTCGAAGAATCTGGCTATTATCCACAATGGCATCATCGAGAACTATGCCGATATCAAGAAAAACCTTCAGGCGAAAGGTGTGCAGTTTGTGTCTGACACTGATACGGAGGTGCTTGTCCAATTGGTAGAATATATAATGGAACGCAAGAATGTTGATCTGCTGACTGCCGTTCAGTTGGCTCTTCATCAGGTGTTCGGTGCTTATGCCATAGCCATAATCGACAAGCGCGATCCTAATCAGATTGTTGTTGCCCGTAAGCAGAGTCCACTGGTGGTGGGCATTGGTGATGGTGAGTTCTTTCTGGGGTCTGATGCCAGTCCTATTATCGAGTACACAGACAAGGTCGTCTATTTGGATGATGGTAATATCGCTGTACTGCGTCTGGGCGAAAAACTCAAAGTAGTCAGTATTTTGGGCAAGGAGCAGGCACTGACAGTGAAAACGGTCGACATAGATCTGGGACAGATTGAAAAAGGAGGCTATCCCCATTTTATGCTGAAGGAGATATTCGAACAGCCAGAGTGCCTGATCAACTGTATGAGAGGTCGTGTCAGTGCGGATGCCGACCACGTGATGTTGTCGGCTTTGATTGACTATCGTCGTCAGTTGCTTTCTGCTAAGCGTGTGGTGATCGTAGCCTGTGGAACCTCGTGGCACGCAGGTCTTATCGGCAAACAGATATTGGAATCGCTCTGCCGCATTCCTGTAGAGGTGGACTATGCTTCAGAGTTCCGCTATCGTAACCCTGTGGTGGGTAAGGATGATGTGGTAATAGCCATCTCGCAGAGTGGTGAGACGGCTGACACTTTGGCTGCCGTCCAGTTGGCCAAGGAGAAGGGAGCTTTCATCTATGGTATCTGCAATGCCATCGGCTCGTCCATTCCCCGTGCAACAGACACGGGTACCTATATTCATGTAGGGCCGGAAATTGGTGTGGCCTCTACGAAAGCTTTCACAGGTCAGGTTACTGTCCTGACAATGATTGCGCTTGCAATGGCTGAGGCAAAGGGCACCATCGACCGTCAGGAATATCTGAGTATTGTGAAGGGACTGAGTGAGATTCCATCCAAGATAGAAGAGGTGTTGAAAGTCAATGACAAAGTGGCTGATCTTGCGCGTACCTTTACCTATGCCCGTAACTTTTTGTATTTGGGACGTGGCTTCAGTTATCCCGTGGCATTGGAAGGTGCCTTGAAACTGAAGGAAATCAGTTATATCCATGCCGAAGGCTATCCTGCTGCGGAGATGAAGCATGGCCCCATTGCCCTGATTGATTCGGATATGCCGGTAGTGGTCATTGCTACCCACAACGCTATGTATGAGAAAGTTCTCTCTAATATTCAGGAGATCAAAGCGCGTCAGGGTAGGGTGATTGCCTTGGTGACAAAGGGTGATAACACTATCGCTAAGATTGCCGATGAAGTCATTGAGTTGCCGGAAATCATGGAGTGTCTGGAACCTCTGGTTGCCACTATTCCTCTTCAGCTACTGGCCTATCATGTGGCTGTCTGCAAAGGCAAGGATGTCGACCAACCGAGAAACTTGGCAAAATCAGTTACAGTAGAATAAACAATTGGCGATTCGTCTTCTTGACGTTTCGCCTTTTTTATAAAACATACAACGAAAGATGAAAGATGTAACATTGGTCCTGCAAGACGGGACGACCTTTCAGGGGCGCTCATTCGGCTACGAAGGGAATGTAGCCGGTGAGGTGGTGTTCAATACGGCAATGATGGGATATCCAGAGGCACTGACAGACCCGAGCTATGCGGGTCAGATGATGGTGCTGACGTATCCCTTGGTCGGTAACTATGGCGTTCCGCCGTTTACGTTTGAGAAGGATGGTCTCCCCACGTTTATGGAGAGTGACCGTATCTATGCCACTGCGTTGTTGGTGGCCGACTATTCTGAGCAATACTGCCATTGGAATGCCCACGAGAGTTTGGCCGACTGGCTGAAGCGTGAGAAAGTACCAGGTGTGACGGGCATCGATACTCGTGCTTTGACTAAGGTGCTACGCGAGCGTGGTGTGATGATGGGGCGGCTGGTCTTCTCCGAGGATTCAGAAATATCAGAAGAAGTCGAACTCTCTGAGAAATATTCTTCAGTCAATTGGGTGGCGCGTGTATCCTGCAAGGAGATTGTCCGCTACAATGAAGGTGTCGGCAAGAAAGTTGTGCTTGTGGACTGTGGCGTAAAGGCCAATATCATTCGTTGCTTGATTGATCGTGGCGTGGAGGTTATCCGTGTGCCTTGGAATTACGACTATACTGCAATGGATTTCGATGGTCTCTTTTTGGCCAATGGTCCTGGTGATCCCGATATGTGTGTCGAGGCTGTCGAAGTGTTGCGCAAACAGATGTCTCAGAGCCGTAAGCCTATCTGTGGCATCTGTATGGGCAACCAATTGCTGGCCAAGGCAGGCGGAGCTACTATTTACAAGTTGAAGTATGGTCATCGTTCCCATAATCAGCCAGTGCGTGAGGTGGGTACCAATCGATGCTATATAACCAGTCAGAATCACGGCTATGCTGTTGATGCCTCTACATTGGGCAAGGACTGGCGTGAATTGTTCGTCAATATGAACGACGGCAGCAACGAGGGCATCGTCCATTTCTCCAATCCCTGGTTCTCCAGCCAGTTCCATCCCGAAGCCTGTGCTGGCCCCGTAGATACAGAATTTATGTTTGACAGATTTGTGAAGACACTATGAAAGAACAGAATATAAAAAAGGTGCTGCTTTTGGGTAGCGGCGCATTGAAGATAGGTGAAGCCGGTGAGTTCGACTATTCCGGATCACAGGCTCTTAAAGCTTTGAAGGAAGAGGGTGTACAGACCGTGTTGATCAATCCCAATATCGCCACCGTGCAGACTTCCGACGGTGTGGCTGATCAGGTCTATTTCCTGCCCGTTCAACCCTATTTCGTAGAACGGGTCATAGAGAAAGAACGTCCTGATGGCATCCTTTTGGCATTCGGTGGTCAGACGGCTTTGAACTGCGGTGTGGAACTTTATAAGAGTGGTGTACTGGAGAAGTATGGCGTGAAGGTGTTGGGTACTCCCGTTCAGGCCATCATTGATACAGAAGACCGTGAACTCTTTGTTAAGAAGCTCGACGAGATTGATGTCAAGACCATCAAGAGTCAGGCTTGTGACAATATAGAGGCAGCCCGTGAGGCCGCCAAAATGCTGGGCTATCCTGTCATCCTGCGTGCTGCTTATGCTTTGGGCGGTTTGGGTTCTGGCTTCTGCGATAATGAGGAAGAACTGAATCGTTTGGCTGAAAAAGCCTTTGCTTTCTCGCCTCAGGTGCTGGTGGAGAAGAGTCTGAGGGGTTGGAAGGAGATTGAATATGAGGTGGTGCGCGACCGTTATGATAACTGTATCACGGTTTGTAATATGGAGAATTTCGACCCGCTTGGTATCCATACCGGTGAGTCAATAGTTATTGCGCCTTCACAGACATTGACAAACTCGGAATATCATAAGCTTCGTGCTTTGGCCATTAAGATAATTCGCCATATCGGTATCGTAGGTGAGTGCAATGTGCAGTATGCCTTTGACCCTGAGTCAGAGGACTACCGTGTCATAGAGGTCAATGCCCGTCTGAGCCGTTCATCGGCTTTGGCCTCCAAGGCTACTGGTTATCCCTTGGCATTTGTTGCTGCCAAACTCGGTATGGGTTATGGACTTTTCGAACTGAACAATTCGGTCACCAAGACTACTTCTGCCTTTTTCGAACCTGCTCTTGACTATGTGGTCTGTAAGATTCCACGCTGGGACCTGTCTAAGTTTCATGGCGTTGACAAGGAATTGGGCTCCAGTATGAAGAGTGTAGGTGAGGTGATGGCCATCGGCCGTACCTTTGAGGAGGCTATTCAGAAAGGTCTGCGCATGATAGGGCAGGGGATGCACGGCTTTGTGGAGAACAAAGAACTGAAGATTGCCGACATTGATGCTGCCCTGCGCGAGCCTACCGACAAGCGTATCTTCGTCATTTCGAAGGCTATGCATTTGCCGGAATACACCATTGACCGTATTCACGAACTGACAAAGATTGATAAATGGTTCCTTTATAAGTTGAAGCACATCATTGACATAGATGAAGGACTGAAGAATTTAAGGGAAGAAAAATTGAAGTCCGGAGAGAATCATTCTGCTTCTATTCTTCAATCTTTGAACTCTTCCATCTTAAAGGAGGCCAAGGTATATGGTTTTACTGATTTCCAGATTGCCCGTGCCGTAGGTTTGGAACAGGAAGTCGGGAATATGCACAAAGCGATGCTTCAGGTGCGTCAACTCCGTAAGTCTCTCGGTATTCTTCCCGTTGTGAAGCAGATTGATACTTTGGCAGCGGAATATCCTGCACAGACGAATTATCTTTATGTGACTTATGCTGGAGAAACAGATGATATAGCCTATGAAAACGATGGTCGAAGTGTCATCGTGCTGGGATCCGGTGCCTACCGTATTGGTTCCAGCGTGGAGTTTGACTGGTGCGGTGTGCAAGCACTTAACACCATCCGCAAGAACGGTTGGCGATCGGTGATGATCAACTATAATCCAGAAACTGTCTCTACCGACTATGATATGTGCGATCGTCTCTACTTCGATGAGCTCACGTTTGAGCGTGTGATGGACATTATCGACTTGGAGACTCCTCACGGTGTGATTGTCTCTACTGGTGGACAGATTCCCAATAATCTGGCGGTTTATCTCGACGAGCAGCATGTGCCCATCCTTGGTACTCAGGCTCAGGATATTGATGGTGCTGAGGATCGTGCCAAGTTCTCCCAGATGCTCAACGAAATGGGGGTCAATCAGCCGGAATGGTCAGCCCTGACCTCAATGGACGATGTCAATGCTTTCGTTGAGAAAGTTGGTTTCCCAGTATTGGTTCGTCCATCCTATGTGTTGAGTGGCGCAGCCATGAATGTTTGTTCGAACAATGATGAGTTGGAGCGTTTCCTTCGTTTGGCGGCCAATGTCTCAGAGGATCATCCTGTGGTCGTATCGAAGTTTATTGAGAATGCTAAGGAGATAGAGATGGATGCCGTGGCTAAAGATGGTGAGATAATTGCCTATGCCATCAGCGAGCACATAGAGTTTGCCGGTGTTCACTCGGGTGACGCAACTATTCAGTTCCCGCCACAAAAACTTTATGTTGAGACTGTACGTCGCATCAAGCGCATCTCGCGTCAGATAGCCAAGGCCCTCCATATCAACGGACCGTTTAATATCCAGTATATGGCTCGCCAAAACGATATTCTTGTCATTGAGTGTAATCTGCGTGCTTCTCGTTCTTTCCCCTTTGTCTCAAAGGTTCTGAAGATCAACCTTATTGATTTGGCTACGAAGATAATGCTTGGATTGCCAGTGGAACGTCCCTCGAAAAATCTCTTCGATCTCGACTATGTGGGTATCAAGGCCAGTCAGTTCTCCTTCAATCGCTTGCAAAAGGCAGATCCGGTGCTGGGTGTTGATATGGCATCTACGGGCGAAGTGGGTTGTATTGGTGACAATACTAATACTGCCATGCTCAAGGCGATGCTTTCCGTGGGTCATCGCATACCTCGTAAGACCGTCCTGCTCAGTACTGGTGGAGCCAAGCAGAAGGCTGAAATGCTTGATGCGGCTCGAATGTTAGTGAAACATGGTTATGAGCTTTATGCTACGGGTGG
Organism: uncultured Prevotella sp.; assembly: GCA_947174835.1. Lineage (GTDB taxonomy): Bacteria > Bacteroidota > Bacteroidia > Bacteroidales > Bacteroidaceae > Prevotella. Next base: position 2,854 of record CAMWKM010000101.1, on the reverse strand, counting down.
CACCAGCAAATATCTGACTGATAATGGTGTTGCCAATACTTTGGTACATTGGCCCAGTGAGTCTGGTGTGCAGCCGCAGGCTCTTGACCTGTTGCATCAGCACAAGATTGATATGGTTGTCAACATTCCCAAGGACTTGACCACTCACGAGTTGACTAATGGCTATAAGATTCGTCGTGCGGCCATCGATCTCAATGTGCCACTTATCACTAATGCTCGTTTGGCAGCAGCCTTTATCAATGCTTTCTGCACAATCCCGGTCGACAAGATTGGCATTAAGGCTTGGAGCGAGTATAAATGATGTTTTATTTGCATTTTGCTTGTGTTTTAGGAAAAAAATAGTATATTTGCAGCTGAATTAATTAAGAAAATAAAGAACGTATGAGTATGAAGAAGTTTTTGCTGATGAGTCTTGTGGCTATGCTGTCGCTGACGGCTTCAGCGCAGGACGATTTGCAGCTGAGCGATGCGCTCAAGCAGAAGTGGGAGAATTACCAAAAAGAGTTGAGTGCTTTCGACACTCAGTTGGAGGCTTTGCAGAAGCAGGCGCAGGCCGAGCCGGACAAGAAAGATGAGATTGTCGATAAGGCAATGGCCAAGATGGCAGACAAGATGGCACTTCAGTTGAAGATTGTACGCGATAATTCGGACAACCTGCTCCCTGCGATGATTCTGAGGGATCGCAATTTTGTCTATGAACTGGAATATGAAGACCTAAAGGAGATTTGCAACCCTGCAAATGCTTACTACAATCGTCCGGAACTGGACTTCGCCAAGAAGATAATGGCTAACTTCGAGAAGAAGATGCCAGGCAAGCAGTACATTGATATGACCATTAAGGATCTGGACGGCAAGGATCGCAAGTTAAGCGAGTGGATTGGCAAAGGGCAGTATGTCATGATTGACTTCTGGGCTTCATGGTGCGGCCCCTGCCGACAAGAGATGCCCAATGTTGTGGCTAACTATGCAAAATATCATGAGAAGGGTTTCGAGATTATTGGAATTTCGTTTGATTCTAAGGACGAAGCGTGGCGCAAGGCTGTCACCGACTTAGGCATGAAATGGCCCCAACTCTCTGATTTGGGAGGATGGAAGTCTGCCGGTGCCGATGTCTATGGTATCAACTCTATCCCTTCCAGCATTTTGATTGATGGATCGGGTAAGATTGAAGCCCTGAACCTTCGTGGTGAGAAACTGGGAGAGAAGCTGAAGGAAATCTACGGTTTCTAATAGCGGCTTTCCCGCTTCTGTGACCACACATGGAGAATGAGCCCGAGAATGATGATTCCAAGGGCAATGAAGAGTGGGGCATTGATGAAGTTTAAATGCAACAGTTGAAGGATTACTAAGAGTAAAATCCCCAATACGATAAGGCTCCAACCGATGTATTTCTTTAGAAACTTCATATAAATAGTAAAAAAACGGGTGCAAAAGTACGAAAAAGTTTTGATTATTCATAAAAAAATCGTACCTTTGCACCCGCAAATTGCAAAAATAACTTTTATAAACAATTTTTTTACCGTATGAATAAGTACGAAACCGTTTTCATTTTGACTCCCGTTTTGTCTGATGATCAGACAAAGGAAACGGTCGCTAAGTTCAAGAAGGTGCTCACCGACAATGGTGCTAACATCGTGAACGAAGAGGCTTGGGGACTGAAGAAGCTGGCTTATCAGATTGAGAAGAAGACCTCTGGGTTCTACTTCCTCGTTGAGTTTGAGGCTGAGCCGGCAGTGATTAAGACATTGGAGACTGCCTATCGTCGTGACGAAAAGGTGATTCGTTTCCAAACCGTTAAACTCGACAAGTATGCTGCAGAGTACGCTTTGAAGCGTCGCAACAAGCTTGGCGCAAAAACAGAGGAGGCTTAAACCATGGCTGAACAGAGTGAAATTCGTTATTTGACTGCTCCTTCTATCGATACGAAGAAGAAGAAGTATTGCCGTTTCAAGAAGAGCGGAATCAAGTATATCGACTACAAAGATCCTGAGTTCCTGAAAAAGTTCTTGAATGAGCAGGGTAAGATTCTGCCTCGTCGCATCACTGGCACCTCTTTGAAGTACCAGCGTCGTGTGGCTCAGGCCGTCAAGCGTGCACGTCAGATTGCACTGTTGCCTTACGTAACCGATTTGATGAAATAAACAAAGGAGGACGCAAGAATGGAATTGATACTGAAAGAAGATATTATCGGCTTGGGATTCAAGAACGATATCGTAAATGTTAAGTCGGGTTACGGTCGTAACTACCTGATTCCTCAGGGTAAGGCTGTCATTGCTTCTCCATCTGCCAAGAAGATTTTGGCTGAGAACTTGAAGCAGCAGGCTCACAAATTGGCTGCTCAAAAGGCTGCAGCTGAGGAGAAAGCTGCTGGTTTGCAGGGTGTTGCTCTGACCATTGCTGCTAAGGTTAGTGTTACTGGCCAACTCTATGGTTCAGTCACTGCAGCAACCGTTGCTGAGGAATTGAAGAAGCAGGGCAAGGAGGTTGATCGCAAGATCATCACCATGCGCGATATTAAGAAGGTGGGTGAATATGTGGCTCTCGTTCACTTCTTCAAGGGAGTGACTGTCGAGATTCCTGTCATTGTGATTGCAGAGGGTGCAGAGGCACCTGTTGCCAAAGCTGAAGAGGCAACTCCCGCAATTGCAGAAGAGGCTCCTGTAGAGAATGAGGAGACTCCCGCAGCAGAATAACCGCTGTAAAGCAATATCATTGATATTATAACGGGAATCCCGGTTGCTGTAGTGCAATCGGGATTTTTTATTTAAAGCAAACTAATATTTGATAATCTTTTGCTTGGCATTTGATAATCTTTTGCTTAGCATTTGATAATCTTTTGCTTAGCATTTGATAA
>CAMWKM010000100.1 GCA_947174835.1 uncultured Prevotella sp. | reverse complement strand
ATTTGATAATCAATTTTTATACACCCCCCATTTGATTATCTTTTGGTCAGTAAAAAGGCATCGTTTGCAATTCACTGCCATTGCTTCCTCTCACGCCTTTTATTAAGCAGTAATGTTTTTGGGGCATATAATGAAAAAGAGTTGGAAGTTCCAACTCTTTCTTTTTTTTGTCGGGATTACTGGACTCGAACCAGCGACCTCGCGCCCCCCAGACGTGTGCGCTACCAACTGCGCTAAATCCCGATCCTTTGCTTTGTTAGCGGGTGCAAAGGTACTACGTTTTCCCGAAACCACCAAATTTTTTAGCAAGTTTTTTCGTCGAAGCCCGAAATTGTCCTCCTCCGTCATGCTTTTCTGCACACCTCGGGCGCAGAGGTATGCGGCAGCATAAAATGACGTAATAAATATTATACATTTAAGGTTATGAGACAAGACATAAAATAGGATGCCTTTTTTAGTAAAGGACAATAATAAATAACATTTACAAACCAAAAAGAGAAATTTATGGAAAAAAGACTCATGACATTGTTGGCAGTTCTCTTCCTGTTTGTGGGAGGAGTGCTGGCCCAGACAAAAGTCAGTGGTACCGTGGTATCTCAGGACGACGGCCAGCCCGTAATAGGTGCAACCGTGAAAGTAGTGGGAACTAACAACGGTACCGTAACAGATGCAAACGGTCATTTCTCACTTAGCACCAAGACGGGGACAACCCTTGAAGTGTCTTCCGTGGGTATGATCACTCAGAAGGTTCAGGCCTCCGGCAACATGAAGGTAGTGCTTGAGAATGACGACAAGATGCTCGACGAGGTGATGGTTGTGGCATACGGTACACAGAAGAAATCAGCTTTCACAGGTTCTGCAACCCAGGTTGATTCAAAGGCCATTGAGGCCCATGTGTCAACCAACGTGACCAGCGCCCTTGCCGGTTCTGCTCCCGGTGTGCAGATTCTCAATTCGAGCGGTGACCCTGTATCGGGTTCTCCTACCATCCGTATTCGCGGTATCGGTTCCATGTCGGCCGGCAACAATCCGCTGATCGTCGTTGACGGTATGCCGTTCGACGGTTCGCTCGCAACCATCAACCCGAACGACGTTGAGTCGATGACAGTACTGAAGGATGCTTCTGCTGCAGCCATCTACGGTGCCCGTGGTGCCAATGGTGTCGTGTTGATTACGACGAAGAAGGGCCGCAATCAGGATGCAGAGATCCGTTTCGATGCCAAATGGGGTAGCAATAGCCGCCTGATTCCGCAGTATGACGTAATTGATGATCCCGGCCAGTACTACGAGACACATTTCAAACAACTCTATAACTCTCAGATCTACAACGGAAAGACTGCCGCTGAGGCTTATGCTTTCGCCAATAAGAATATCTACGATCAGAACAACGGTGGTCTGGGTTACCAAATCTTCACTGTTCCCAATGGACAGAACCTGATTGGTACCAACCTGCGCCTGAACCCGAACGCCAAACTTGGCTACAGCGACGGTGAGTATTACTATCAGCCCGATGACTGGTATGATGAGACCTATCACAATTCATTCCGTCAGGAGTACAACGTCAGCTTCAGCGGTGTGACCGAGAAACTGAACTACTATGCCAGTGCCGGCTATCTGAAGGACGGCGGTATCGTGAACAACTCTGACCTGCAACGTTACACTGCTCGCCTTAATATCGATTATCAAGTAAAGAAGTGGCTGAAGATCGGTACGAACATGAACTTCGCGCACCGCGATGCCAACCAGCCCGCTTATTCCAGCAACTGGGGTTCTTCAGGCAATATTTTCTATATCACCAACATGATCGCCCCGATCTATCCGCTGTATGTGCGCAATGCTGACGGCAGCATCAAGACTCAGGACGGACGTAAAGTGTATGATTCTAACCAGACGAACTTCAAGCGTCCCAACATCGTGGGTAATGCCATCCGCGACAACGAGGTCAATCGCTACAAGTCATACTATGACAACTTCGATGGCAAGTTCTCGGCTGTCATCACCCCGATTGAGGGCCTGACACTGAGCGCCAACCTTGCCGTATCTTCTCGCAACTCCCGTGAGAACGATCTCCTTTCTGCATTCGGCAGTCAGTCGGCTTCTGACGGTATTGCATACGTGAACAGTACTCGCTACTTCAATGTGACAAACCAGTATCTGGCCAACTACCGCACTGACTTTGCAAACAACACCCATCATCTGGATGTCCTCGCCGGTTACGAGCAATACAAACTGAAGTTGCAGTTGCTGGAGGGTCAGAACGACCACCTGTTCAACCCGTTTGTCGGCGAACTCGGCAATGCTGTCGGTACCGACAACAAGCAGTTGGATTCCTATACGCAACAGTATATGACCGAAGGTTTCCTGAGCCGTGTGCAGTACGACTATCTGGAGAAATACTTCGTCAGTGCTTCTTACCGTCGCGACGCGTCGAGCCGCTTTGCTCCCGGCCACCGCTGGGGTGACTTCTACAGCATCGGCCTGGCTTGGGAAATGTCTAAGGAGAACTTCCTGAAGGACGTGAAGTGGATTGACATGCTGAAGTTGAAAGCCAGCTACGGTGAACAGGGTAACGACAACATTGGCGGAACCTCTACCACCGGTTGGTACATCCCCTATGCCGATCAGTACAATGTCAACTACAGCACTTCTTCGGGCTATTCACTTGTGCTGAAATACAAGGGTAATGATAACTTGACCTGGGAAAAGTCGAAGGCTTACAATATCGGTGTTGACTTTTCGCTGTTCAAGGGGCGCCTGACCGGTACTCTTGAGTACTTCAACCGTCTGACGAGTGACCTGTTGTACTACAAGCCAGTGCCCCTATCGGCCGGTAACCCGACCGGTGAGTATCCTACCAACATCGGTGAGATCTCCAATAAGGGTATCGAGTTCAATGTCGTCGGCACGATTGTCAAGACAAAAGATATTCTTTGGACGGCCAATCTGAACCTGACACACTACAAGAACAAGATTGAGAAGCTTGATCCTTCAGTGGCTGAGAGCGGTATCAAGTACAGCACCTCTATCTACAAGGAAGGCGGCTCGCTCTACAATGCCTATATGTACAAGTATGCCGGTGTCGATAAAGAGACTGGTCAGGCTCTCTATTATTACAATGTGAAGGACAAGGATGGCAATGAGACTGGCGAGGTCGCCACGACGGCCAACTTCTCACAGGCCGACAAGTATGACTGTGGCAGCGTGCTGCCCAAGCTCTTCGGTGGCTTCGGCACGACGCTCAACGCTTATGGCTTCGACCTCTCTGCACAGTTCCAGTTCCAACTCGGCGGTAAGATATATGATGGTTCTTATCAAGCCCTGATGCACACGCAGGCTTCTGTCGGCCAGGCGTGGCACAAGGATGTCCTGAAGGCGTGGACACCGGAGAATCCCAACACCGACATTCCCCGTCTCGACGGTGACACTCAGGTGGGACAGGCTGCTGTCGACCGCTTCCAGATCAGTTCAAACTTCCTGAGTCTGAATAACCTGACGCTGGGCTACACCTTCCCCAAGAAGTTGATTACTCCGCTGACTCTCTCAGCACTGCGTATCTATGTGGCAGGTGAGAATCTGTTCGTACTGTCGAAGCGCCAAGGTATTGATCCCCGCTACTCTCTCGGTATCGGTGGCTACACCAGCGGTTCTGGCCTGAACACGAACTCTTACTCTGCTATGCGTACCATCACTGCCGGTCTGACGGTGACATTCTAAAGGTAAACAAGTACAAAGGTAAAAAAGAAGAATATGAAGTTCAATAAAATATCAATACTCGCAGTGGCCGGTGCGCTGATGCTTACCGCCTGCGACGACGTGAACAAGATGGATCCTGCAGGCAGCAATATCTCCGCTGGCCAGCTGACGGATACTTATGGTGCCATCCCGGGACGTGTGGATGCTACTTTCTCAGGAATGTTCACCATGATGGGTGAGCCGTACGGTATATTTGGTTCAAGCCGCGAGCGTGCCGATGACTTCGGTTTCATCATGGCTGCCCTCTCTCAGGATGCCGAGGGTGCCGACTATATCTATCCTAACAGCGATTATAGCTGGTTCTCCACATGCGGTGAATATACCTCTCGCAACCCGGAATACGCAAATCCCTATATCCGCTACGCGATCTGCTACAATCAGATTAAGATTGCCAACGACATTATCAGTTCGCTGAGTGCCGTGGAGGATGCTACGAATCAGAACAAAGTGGCTCAGGCTCGTGCAGCCCGTGCATTCGGTTACTTGAATCTGGTTCCTTACTTCCAGTTCAACTATCAGAGCCATCAGAACGATCCCTGTGTGCCCATTGTGACACCGGAGACCGTCGATCCTGCCACCAATCCCCGTGCTACGGTACAGGAGGTGTATGACCTGATCATGTCCGACCTTGACGCTGCTATCAATGTGTTGACAAGCGACCGCTCAGACAAGACCCGTATCAATTCCAACGTGGCTTACGGTCTGCGTGCCCGTGCCAATCTTTACATGGGTAAGTGGGCTGAGGCTGCCGCCGATGCCGCTAAGGCTGCCGAGGGTTATACCCCGGCCACCATTGAGGAGGTCTCTACTCCGGCATTCGTCGATATCAACGAGCACAACTGGATTTGGGGCTTCTATATGTCAGACGACATGGGTAGCGACAGCTATGCCACCTGCTCTTCCTGGCTGTCGAGCTTCAGTGCCAACAGCTATACAGCCGGTGCTGGCTGCTACGCTATGATTAATAACCTGCTCTTCAACAAGATTCCCGCCACCGATGTCCGCAAGGGCTGGTGGGTCGATGCGAATCTGCACTCTCCGCTGCTGAACACTATCAACTGGGGCGGTGTGACAGGCGATGAGATTTCGACACTGGCCATCGACGACGTGAAACAACCATTCCTACCTTATACCAACGTGAAGTTCGGCATGAAGAAGGGTATCGGTTCCGTGATGAACGCCAACGACTTCCCCTATATGCGTGTCGAGGAGATGATCCTGATTCAGGCCGAGGGTCTTGCCAAGAGCGGCAACGAGGCTCAGGGTCGGCAGATTCTGGAGAACTTCGTGAAAACCTATCGTGATCCTTCCTATTCTTCCACAGCCGGAGGCCGTACTCTGACCGACGAAATCTGGTATCAGCGTCGTATAGAGTTGTGGGGTGAGGGCTTCTTCGTGTCAGACGCCAACCGTCTGCACAAGCCTATCGTCCGCTTCCACGACGACAGCACCAATATGCCCGATGCCTTCCGTTTCAACATTGATCCAGATGATCCCTGGCTACTTATGCGCTTCTGCAGCAGCGAGACCAATGCCAATACAGCCATCGCTAACAATACGGGCGGTTCGCAACCTAAGCAGGATCAGAATCCAGGTCTGCGCGATGGTGTGACAGACTAATCAAGTATCACCCAAATAAAACATAGAACAGATGAAGATATATAGTAAAATTATAATGATGCTCACTGCCGTGCTGGTCTTTACGGCTTGTAGCGACGACGATGACTTTGCCGCTGGTGAGCAAGAAAAAGCAGGCGTACAGTCGGCCTATTTCAATCAGAATGCTTATCTGAAAAGTATCGAGGTGGAGCCAGAGGCTGCTTCTTTCGACATCACCGTCTCCCGTTGGAACACGGAAAGTGCCGCCACTGTGGGTATCACGGTGGTGAATAATGAAGAGAATGTGTTTGACGTGCCCGCTTCCGTATCTTTTGCCGCCGGACAGGCTGATGCTGTCCTGACAGTTACAGCTCCCCGTGCAGCAGAAGGCGTGAACTATGGTCTGACCCTCGGTATTGCCGAGGAAGACCGTTCCATCTACGGACAAGGGTTCCGTGAGATTGCCGTTGACTTTGCCATCCTGACGTGGGAGGATCTTGGCACAGGCTATTTCCTCGATGGTACCGTCAGCACCTACTTTGATGTCAATCCGTCAGTTCCCATGGCCGTGAATGTTAAGAAGACAGTGACTGCCACAGGTGAATGTTTCCGTTTCGCAAGCCCCCTCGCTTTCGTTGCTACTGCTCTTGATGAAGCAGGAATCGGCTACAATGGCTATCCTTACAACGAGCCGGGTGATTGTGATGAGCAGGAGCACATGATCGTCATCGACATTATGAGTAAAGGACCTGTCATGCGTACCACCGAGCTCGGTATGGACTGGGGCTATGGTATGTTCAAGGTCAGTTCTATAGACTACGGCATTTATGACAAGGGCAAGGGTATCATTGCCTTCCCTGCCGGTTCGCTGGGCATTGAGATGAGTAACTACAATCCAGGGAAACCAGCGGACAGTGCCAATCCGACATACCTCTTCCTGAGTGCAGATGCCTATCTTTCCTTTCTTGAAGCAGGAGATGAGGAATAAATCCGCAGAATAAATTCCATGAAAGCAATGCGTGTCGGCACAGCCGCACGCATTGCTTGTTTTTATGGAACGGCATCAGAATTGAGTCAAACCATGAAATGCAGACAATCGTCTATGATTTTTTATTTAGGGGGCGGTTCCGAAAAAAGGATGTACCATTAAAAAGCAATTCTCATTTGGGCCTTTTTCATCCCATTTGAAGCCTCCAAACGGTTGGTTTGCAGGCTTCAAACGATGCGTTTGGAGGCTTCAAACTCGACAGGAAACTATTCACACTTGGAAAATAGTCGGCATAGGTTCGGCATAAGAATTATGCAATAATTTTGCTTTTGTCAATGATTTCAATGTTCATAGACGGTTTCTTGGGCATGTTGGCCTGCACGCAGGCCAACATAATTTTCTTCTTGTCGGCCAGCGTGAAGATGCACGTCTGCCCTATTCGTATGTCCAGCATTTCCTGTCTGGTTACTCTTTCCTGCATAAAAATCACTTAATTTATTAACATCGGTTATATTAAATCGAGAGAAAAGCCTTACCTTTGCAACTAAATGATTAATGTTTATTTACTATTATATATAATTTATGAAGAAAGAAAAGAACAACTTTGCACGTGTAGTTGAATGGCTCTTGGATAACGAAAAGGCAAAGGATCAAAAAGAGCTGGCCGCCATGATAGGCACCACGCAGACCACTATTACTCGCAACAAGAATGGCGAAGTAAAATGTACGTCCAACAAAGTGATACGTCAACTATGCGACGTTTTCGGTGATGACATCAACATTGCCTATCTTCGGGGCGAAAGCGATATAATGCTTGTGGCCGATTTACATCAATCAAAAACTACAGATATAAGTTCGCACAAACCGAATAACACAAACGATAATCAGACAACAACAACGACAATTGGAATGGATGCTATGACCTCCGCCCTGATCTCCTCCAAAGACGAGACCATCACCGCCCTTCGTTCACAACTCGCAGACAAGGATGAGATCATCGCTTCACTTCGCTCGCAACTTGCAGACAAAGGCAGTATGCTCGCCGACAAGGAAAGCCTCGTGAATGACAAAGACGTACTTATCACCTCCCTCCAGCAGCAAGTCATTGACCTCCGCGAGAAACTGACCATTGAAATATAGTTTGTGGCTCATACCCAAAGAATCTCAATCCACATCCACTATATTTAATTGGATCAGGCTGGATTATGTTGTAATCGTCATGACCCGATCCGATGCAGATATATGTACAATGCAATCAATCACGTAGTTGTCTTTTATTGCCTTGGTCGATCCGTAAAACTGTTGTGCCTTAATTGTACCCACGGATAATCGCATTGTTCATAATTGTCTTTCCCGTCAGTCCGTCTAAGGCATAGTTGGGTGAGAAGGTCTCTACAGTTACAGCGCTGATGTTCACACGATGATTGGTTCCCGTTTTATTAAGCAGTAATGTTTTCGCAGGGAACCTTATCCCACGAGAAATGGGCTATGAGTTCCTGAGGGGTAACAGGGGCCGGCGACGGTTGTAAACCTGCCAAATGGGCCAGCATCCCTATCAATTCGGAGGCAGTGCAGCGTTGGCGCAGACAGGCCATATCAAGACTTTGATCGCGCTTGGAGAGCCGTTGACCGGCGGCATTGCAGAGCAAGGGCAAATGGATGAAATGCGGTAAAGGGAAGTTCAGCAACTGGGCGATATACAACTGCTGAGGGGAAGAGAGGAGTAAGTCGCGGCCACGCACCACCTGAGTGATACCCATCAGTGCATCGTCGACGACAACAGCCAACTGGTAAGCCCAAGCACCATCCTTGCGACGGATGACAAAGTCGCCCACTTGTTCGGCAAGATTCACCGATTGCAGCCCATAGTGACCATCGGTGAAAGTGATGATGCGATTGGGCACTTGCAGGCGAATGGCAGCGGGGCGGTTGGGTTGCAAAGGGCGATGGCGGCAGGTGCCTGGATAGACTACGCGACCATCGCTTTCGTGTGGGGCCTGCGTAGCCAAGAGATCGGCACGCGTACAATAGCAGGGATAGGTGAGTCCTTGCTGGCATAGCAACTGAAAATAGTGTTCGTAGATATCGGTGCGGCGGCTCTGATAGACGGGTTCGCCATCCCAATCGAGGCCAAGCCACTGTAAATCGTCCATCAGCAGGTCGGCATAGGCCTGACGAGAGCGTTGCGGGTCGATGTCCTCAATGCGCAACAGCCAGCGACCGCCCTGGCTTTTCGCCGACAGCCACGACAACAGGGCACTAAACACATTGCCCAAATGCATACGCCCCGTGGGCGATGGTGCAAAACGTCCGGTTACCATAGTCAGGTATTTCTGGTGCAAAGATAGCGGTTTGCGGTGACACTGCCAAAGATATCAAAGAAAAATGCTCCCATCCGTCAGGATGAAAGCATTTGGATAGACTATTAAATTCCTTGCGGAATCAAGATTACTCAGCCTTTGCCTCTTCAGCAGGAGCCTCTGCAGCGGGTGCTTCAGCAACAGTCTCCTCGGCAACGGGAGCCTCCTGAGCAGGAGTCTCAGCCTTGGGAGCAGACTTGCGAGAACGACGTGTAGCCTTCTTCTTGGTCTCAGTCTTTGCCATTTCGGGATCGAAGTCAACGAGTTCGATGAAGCAAACCTGAGCAGCATCACCCTGACGGGTACCCAACTTGATGATGCGGGTATAGCCACCGGGACGATCGCCTACCTTTTCAGCAACTGTAGAGAACAGTTCCTTGATGGCCTCTTTGTTCTGCAAATAGCTAAACACTACGCGACGCGAATTGGTTGAGTCCTCTTTTGCCTTAGTGATCAGGGGCTCAACATACTTCTTGAGAGCCTTTGCCTTGGCTACGGTCGTAGTGATTCTTTTGTGCATGATCAGCGAGATAGCCATGTTGGCAAGCATGGAAGCGCGATGCGATGCAGTACGACCGAGATGGTTGAATTTCTTATTATGTCTCATTTTTGTTTTTACTTTTATTGAGCAATATGCAACTTGTCAATAAACAACTTACTCCTTGCCCAGTTTATACTTTGAAATGTCGGTTCCAAACGACAGATTCAGACTCTCGAGCAAATCATCAAGCTCAGTGAGCGATTTCTTACCAAAGTTGCGGAACTTCAGAAGGTCTGTCTTGTTGTACTGCACAAGATCACCGAGTGTCTCCACATCGGCAGCTTTCAGACAGTTCAAGGCACGAACCGAGAGGTTCATATCCACGAGTTTCGTCTTCAACAGCTGACGCATGTGCAATACCTCCTCATCAAACTCCTGATTGCCTTCGGCTTCAGTATTCTCAAGGGTGATCTTCTCATCGGAGAAGAGCATGAAATGATAGATGAGGATCTTGGCAGCCTCCTTCAGGGCTTCCTTGGGCTGAATGGAACCGTCCGTGGTCACTTCGAGTACGAGCTTGTCGTAGTCGGTCTTCTGCTCAACACGATAGGGCTCTACTGCGAACTTGACGTTACGGATGGGGGTGTAGATAGAATCAATGGGGATGACATTCACATCGGTACAGAACTCACGGTTCTCATCAGAGGGAACGTAGCCGCGACCTTTGTTAATAGTCAAATCTATCTGCATAGAAGCTTTTGAGTCGAGATGACAAATCACCAAATCGGGATTTAACACTTCAAATCCAGTCAGATACTTGCCGATATCACCGGCCTTGAATTCTGTAGAATTCTCAACCGTAATACTGACTTTCTCGTTCTCGAATTCTTCTACTATTTGTTTGAACCTGACTTGCTTCAGATTCAAGATAATGTTGGTTACATCTTCCTTCACACCGGGTACAGATGAGAACTCGTGCTCAACACCGCCAATACGGATGGTGTTGATGGCATAGCCCTCAAGCGATGAAAGGAGAATGCGACGCAGGGCGTTACCGATGGTCACACCGAAGCCCGGCTCCAACGGACGAAATTCGAACTTGCCGAATTTGTCGTTGTTCTCCAACATTACCACTTTATCGGGTTTTTGAAATGCTAATATCGCCATTAATTTCAATGATTTTTAGTTCTTAGAGTACAACTCAACGATTAATTGCTCCTTAATGCTCTCGGGAATGTCAGCACGTTCCGGACGATGGAGGAACTTACCAGCTTTCTGCTGCTCGTCCCACTCAATCCAAGGATACTTGCTGTGATTGAAACCAGCCAAAGCATCGGCAATCACCTCAAGAGACTTAGACTTCTCGCGAACACCGATAACCATACCAGGTTTCACTGAGAATGACGGAATGTTGACCACCTTGCCATCGACAACAATATGACGATGACCTACGAGCTGACGTGCAGCAGCACGAGTGGGAGCCAGACCCAAACGGAATACAACATTGTCGAGACGGCTCTCCAGCAACTGAAGCAGCACCTCACCGGTGATACCTTCAGCCTTAGCGGCTTTCTCAAACAAGATGCGGAACTGGCGCTCAAGCACTCCGTAGGTGTACTTGGCTTTTTGCTTCTCTGCCAGCATGACAGCATACTCCGACTGCTTGCGGCGGCGGTTATTGCCATGCTGTCCAGGAGGGAAGTTTCTCCTAGACAAAACTTTGTCAGCACCGAAGATGGGTTCACCAAAACGGCGTGCAATTTTAGATTTCGGTCCAATATACTTTGCCATAACTACTTAATATAAAATTATTTCCTTTATATTCTGAAAACACGAGCCGACGTAAACGCCGCCCGCGCTCTCG
>CAMWKM010000099.1 GCA_947174835.1 uncultured Prevotella sp. | reverse complement strand
GCATGAGGAGAAGCACATTGCCACTGCCATGCCGAGGAGGGATGCTTTCAGGAATTTCTGTTTCATGGTTATGATATTTTAAATTATATTGAAATGCTCTGTTGTGGTAATACGGACGGATTCTGTCAATTCTTTTTGAGTGGTCAGCATTTTCTTCAGGCTATCCCATTCAGAGGGAGTGAGTTGCTTGTGTACCTCTCCGGTCGGGGAATATAGAACACACGACGGATGTTCACCATTGTCTGCAACGGCTATCCACATATTGGTCGGGATTTTGATGTCTTTGATAACTGTGAAACTCTGAGGAAGAACACTCAGCGTCTTGCCGTCATAGTTTAGAACCAGCCATTTCCCTTCCTGCTCCACAAAGAGAACTTCATGCTCTGAATGGGCATTTTGGGTAGTGACGACAACATCTTCCTTCGGGAAATAGTAGGTTTTGAAGATGTAAGTGACACCAAGATAGTATGTTCCGTTTGTCTTCCACGGTGTGAGCATCTCGAAAGTGCCGATGTGCTCACCGTTTGTTTTCGTCAATGTCCAGATGCCGTCCTTTCTCTTGCCGTAGACGACATACTCATCTCCTGCCACTTCGCTGTAGTCAGCGGGCGGCAGGACGACTTGGCCTGTCTGTGGATTGACTACACTGATGAGGTCTCGGCCATCGTCAGACTTCGCGGTGGAGGTGACGAGTTTGGGATTTCCTTCCAGTGGAGTTGCCTTTGGGGAAGTGCCACAGCCTGCCAGTACGAATGCCAGTATGGCCAGCACTACATGAATTATTTTGTTCATAATGGCTTGATTCTTATGCCGAGATGTAGCTTATCATGCGCAAAGGTACAAGTAAAATCTGAGAAAACCATACTTTTTGGAAGATTTTTTCAATAAATGGTCACGTCACTATGTAGGATTGCTTACGTTAAAAAAACTAAAGAGCAGCTATTTGCCACCTCTCACCAGCCTTTCTTTTGGAGAGAAATCTCTATCTTTGTGGCACCATTACAAGTAGGACAGACAGTATATGATGACAGAAGACGAACGATATATGCACCGTTGTCTGCAACTGGCGCGCAACGGATGGCTGAATGCAAAACCTAATCCCATGGTCGGAGCCGTCATTGTGCTCCCCTCAAAACAGGAAGGCGGTGAGGGAAGAATCTTGGGTGAGGGCTATCATGTGCGCTGCGGTCAGGGACATGCTGAGGTCAACGCCTTTGCTTCGGTGCGGTCAGAGAATGAACGATTTCTGAGGGAGGCAACGATATATGTGTCTTTGGAACCTTGCTCGCACTATGGGAAAACACCACCTTGTGCCGACTTGATAGTTAGCAAAGGAGTGCGACGTGTGGTCGTTGGTTGTATTGATGAGTTTGCCGAAGTGCAGGGGCGTGGCATCCGGAAGTTGCGCGATGCCGGTATTGATGTGACGGTGGGCGTGCTTGAAGAGGAATGTAAGGCTCTGAATCGCCGTTTTTTTACTTTTCACAGCCTCCATCGGCCATATATTATCCTGAAATGGGCACAGACGGCTAACGGACTTATTGATGACCACTACCAGCCGACGCAGATCTCCAGCGACTTTACGAAGATGCTATCCCATAAGTTGCGTGCCGAAGAAGATGCTATCCTCGTGGGGCGTATCACCGATGAGCGTGACCGTCCTCAACTGAATGTGCGTGAATGGATAGGTCCGGATCCCAAGCGTCTCGTTATTGACCATGCCTACCCGCTGAATCTTGAGAGCCTTCATGCGCATGGCATCCAGTCGCTGATTGTTGAAGGTGGGGCCAAGACGCTGCGGTCATTTATAGAACAAGGTCTATGGGATGAGATCCGTGTAGAGACCAATCTCAATAAGACGGCTCCCGACGGCACCCGTGCTCCGCAGGTGCCTGCGAATGTAAAAGTGCTGAGCGTCAAACAATATGGCGGTCATCAGTTAATGGTTTTGGAAAAAGTGAGTCCGACGGATTCTTTAAATTGAACTCTTTTGAAGTTTTACTTGCGTCCGAAGTCGGCAGGAACCTCACCCCATTTCTGTGTCTCCCACTTGACGATGGGATTGCGGAAGTTATGTGTCTGGAGCCAGTGCTCGGCACGGGCAATGACCTGATAGAGTGGTTCGGTCTGAGGGGTACGCTCCAACTTAGTCTTGCACTTCCGCTTGGTCACCCATAGGATAGCGTTGTAACTGTCGGAATAGATGGTCTTGTCATGCAGTCCCTGCTGCCAACAAAGGGCCAGGGCATGGACGATGGCAAGGAACTCCCCGATGTTGTTTGTGCCGTGAACAGGGCCGTAGTGGAATACACGATAGCCTGTTTGCAGGTCTATCGCCTGATATTCCATTGGTCCGGGATTCCCTGAGCAGGCCGCATCCACAGCCCACGCATCTGCCCTCACCTCTGGCGGCAAGGGCAGAACGGTATCATTGCGATATTCCGGAGGATTTAGATTCCCGACTTTCAATCTTCCTATCTTTAGCTTTCAATAATCCTACATACGTTCGGGAACCTCGATGCCCAGCAGGCTCATGCCGCTCTTGATGATCTTGGCCACATTCTTGGCTATCATCAGGCGAACTGCTTTCTTCTGTTCGTCAGGCTCGTTGAGAATCGAATAGTCGTGGTAGAATTGGTTGAATACCTTCGTCAGTTCATAGCAGTAGTTGGCAATGCCGCTGGGTGAATAGTCTTTGCCGGCCTGCTCCACGACAGCACCAAACTCGTTCATCTTCTGGATGAGTTCGATTTCCTTGGGACTGAGACTAACTGAAAGTTCCATACCCTCCTGAGATTCCTGGGCTTTCCGCAGGATACTCCGTATTCTTGCATAAGTGTACTGGATAAAAGGACCGGTGTTGCCGTTGAAGTCGATGCTCTCTTCAGGATTGAAAAGCATGTTCTTGCGGGCGTCTACCTTCAGGATGAAGTATTTCAGTGCACCCATACCCACAGTGCGGGCAATCTCGCGACGCTCCTCCTCGGTCATATCGTCGAACTTACCCAGTTCCATAGAGGTCTTATAAGCATCCTCAACCATCAGGGCCATCAGGTCATCGGCATCGACCACCGTGCCCTCGCGGCTCTTCATCTTGCCGTTGGGCAGTTCCACCATGCCGTAGGAGAAATGCACCAGTTCCTTGCCCCACTTGAAGCCGAGGCGGTCAAGCAGTATTGAGAGCACCTGAAAATGGTAGTTCTGTTCGTTGCCAACCACATAGATCATCTTGTCGATGGGATAGTCACGGAAGCGCATTTCGGCTGTACCGATGTCCTGGGTCATATAGACCGAGGTGCCGTCGGAGCGCAACAACAACTTCTGGTCAAGTCCCTCGTTGGTCAGGTCGGACCATACGCTGCCGTCGTCATGACGTTCGAACAGCCCTTTGTCCAGTCCCTCCTCTACCTTGGCCTTACCTTTCAGATAGGTTTGGCTCTCGTAGTATATCTTGTCGAACGAAACACCCATCTTCTTGTAGGTCTCATCGAATCCGGCATACACCCAGTTGTTCATCTTTTCCCACAGGGCACGCACCTCTGGGTCATTCTGTTCCCATTTGACCAGCATCTCGTGAGCCTCTTTAATCAGAGGAGCTTCCTGCTTGGCTTTCTCCTCGTCCATGCCCTGAGCCATCAGTTCTTTCACCTCCTCGCGGTAGTGTTTATCGAAGGCTACATAGTAGTCACCGATGAGATGGTCACCTTTTTTGCCGCTTGATTCAGGCGTTTCACCGTTGCCGTATTTGAGCCATGCCAACATTGACTTACAAATGTGGATGCCGCGATCGTTCACAATGTTGGTCTTGACCACCTTATTGCCGTTGGCCTCCATGATCTGAGCCAGACTCCAACCCAGCAGGTTGTTGCGCACATGGCCGAGGTGCAAGGGCTTATTAGTATTGGGGGAAGAATATTCGATCATCACGAGCGGGGAAGTCTCGCCTACGGGTTTTGTTCCAAAATGGTTGTCCTTGTCGATGGCCTCCAGCAGTTGGAGCCATGCACCTTGGCCGACGCTCAGGTTCAGGAACCCTTTCACCACGTTAAACTTGTCCACAGCTTCGCAGTGTTCCACCAGATATTGGCCTATTTCCTGAGCCGTTTGCTCGGGATTCTTTTTGGCAGCCTTCACAAAGGGGAATACCACCAGTGTCAGATTACCCTCAAACTCGCTGCGTGTCTTTTGCAGTTGCAGCATCTTCTCATTGGCCTCGAAGCCATAAAGTGCCTTCACGGCTTCACCGGCCGCCTGGCTTATCAGTGTCTCGATATTCATCCTTATTTCATTTAATTTGCGTGCAAAGGTACACATTATTTATTATATGGGCAAACTTTCGTCTCGAAAAAATGGTACTTTCAGTAGGGATGTACTATATGTATGACACGTTGCAACGCTTTTGCTTTCAGTTACAGAATTACTGCATTGGCAGTTGAAAATGCCCAAATGAGGTGTTAATGATGGTTGGTTGTGTTAAATAATCGTAAATGTATGGCTCGTTTGGTGATACCCAATCTTCAATTTTCAATATAATTTGTACCTTTGCAGTCCGATTATTCGGGGAGAGTCTTAGAATCCCCATGGGCGTCGTGTAAATAGTGACTGTCTTTGGCCGGACGGCATGGTTTGTGAATCGGCGTTCAATGTGTAAAGTAAAAACTGTTTTTTAGTAAAATTAAACGAAGAAATGAACACTTTAAGTTACAAGACCGTCTCCATCAACAAGGAGACTGCCAAGAAGGAGTGGGTCGTCATCGATGCTACCGATCAGGTGGTAGGTCGTCTCGCTTCTAAGGTCGCAAAGTTGATTCGTGGCAAGTATAAGCCCAGTTTCACTCCGCACGTTGATTGCGGCGACAATGTCATCATTATCAATGCAGCCAAGGTGAAGTTCACCGGCAAGAAAGAGACCGATAAGGTCTACACTCGTTATACTGGCTATCCCGGTGGTCAGCGTTTCAATACCCCCGCTGAGCTTCGCAAGAAGCCCAATGGTGTCGACAAGATGTTGCGCCACGCAGTGAAGGGTATGCTGCCCAAAGGCCCCCTCGGCCGCAGCCTGCTGAACAACCTCTACATTTATGAGGGCACAGAGCATAAGCACGAGGCTCAGCAGCCGAAGGCTATTGATATTAACCAGTATAAATAAAAATAGGTAAAGATGGAAATTATTAACGCAATAGGTCGTCGCAAGAGCTCAGTGGCTCGCGTTTATCTGTCGGAAGGTACCGGCAAGATCACGATCAACAAGAAGGACTTAACCGAATATTTCCCCTCTGCCATTCTGCAGTATGTGGTGAAGCAGCCGCTGAATCTGCTGGAGTGCGCTGAGAAGTACGACATCAAGGTGAACCTCGACGGTGGTGGTTTCACGGGCCAGAGTCAGGCTCTCCGTCTCGCCATTGCCCGTGCATTGGTGAAGGTGAATGCCGAGGATAAGAAAGTACTGAAAGACCAGGGCTTCCTCACACGCGACAGCCGTGAGGTAGAGCGTAAGAAGCCGGGTCGTCCAAAGGCACGTCGTCGCTTCCAGTTCAGTAAGCGTTAATCTACTGGACTACGTTTAGTATCTAAATCGGGTAGATTCCTGACAGAATGGTTCGCTCGTTTGCTGACAGAAGCAACACAAGGACATTCGCTGCCTATGACTACTGCCCGGTTGATCTAACCAGATTAAAAAGAAAGTAAACAACCCATTAAATTAAGAAACAAAATGGCAAGAACAAATTTTGATCAATTGCTGCAGGCTGGCTGCCACTTCGGTCACCTGAAGCGTAAGTGGAACCCCGCCATGGCTCCCTATATCTACACTGAGCGCAATGGTATTCACATTATCGACTTGCACAAGACCGTTGTCAAGATCGATGATGCTGCAGAGGCTTTGAAGAACATTGCTCGTCAGGGTAAGAAAATCCTCTTCGTAGGTACTAAGAAACAGACTAAAGAAGTGATTGCCGAGAAGGCAACCAGCGTAAATATGCCATACGTCATCGAGCGTTGGCCCGGTGGTATGCTTACCAACTTCCCCACCATCCGCAAGGCTGTGAAGAAGATGGCTACCATCGACAAGCTGATGGCCGACGGCACTTTCGGCAACTTGTCGAAGCGTGAACTGCTGCAGGTGACCCGCCAGCGCGCCAAGTTAGAGAAGAACCTCGGTTCTATCGTTGACTTGACCCGTCTGCCCAGCGCCCTCTTCGTGATTGACGTGATGAAGGAGCACATTGCTGTGGCTGAGGCCAACCGTTTGGGCATCCCTGTATTCGGTATCGTTGATACCAACAGCGATCCCAAGAACATCGACTTTGTAATCCCCGCCAACGATGATGCCAAGGATAGCGTTGAGGCCGTTTTGGAGGCTTGCTGCGCTGCTATCGCCGAAGGTCTGGAGGAACGCAAGGCCGAAAAGGCTGACGAGAAGGCTGCTGAGGCTCAGGCTGAGGGCGAGGCCGAAGAGGCAAAGCCCAAGCGCACCCGTCGTGCCCGCAAGGACGAGGAAGCTCCCGCTGTTGAGGAGGCTCCTGCCGCTGAGTAAATTTTAAAAGTAAACTAAGGTAAAAAAGTTAAGAATTATGGCAATTTCAATTGACGATATCAAGAAACTGCGTACTATGACCGGTGCCGGTCTGGCTGACGTAAAGAAGGCTTTGACCGAGGCTGAGGGTGACTTCGACCGTGCAAAGGAGTTGCTCCGCGAGCGTGGTCTGGCTATTGCTGCCAAGCGCTCTGACCGTGAGACCTCTAATGGTTGCGTACTCGTGAAGAAGGTGAATGGCTTCGCTGCCACCATCGCTCTGAAGTGCGAGACCGACTTTGTGGCCAACGGTGCCGACTTCATCGCCTTGACCCAGTCTATCCTTGATGCCGCTGTCGCTGCCAAGTGCACCGATCTGGAGGCTGTCAAGGCTCTTGACATCAATGGTCAGACCGCTCAGGAGGCTGTTACACAGCGCTCTGGTATCACCGGTGAGAAGATGGAGCTTGATGGCTACCTGACTCTCGAGGGTGAGAACGTGGAGGTTTACGACCACATGGGTAAGCATATCCTCTGCACTATGGTTCAGACCAACAAGGAGAATGTTGAGGTAGGTCACAAACTGGCCATGCAGGTGGCTGCTATGAAGCCTGTTGCTCTCAATGCAGATCAGGTTGATCCGAAAATTCTCGATGAGGAGTACAAGACCGCTGTAGAGAAAACCAAGCTCGAGCAGGTGGAGAAATATGTGGAGATGAAGCTCAAGAAGGCTGGCATTAACCCCAACCTCGTTGATAGCGAAGACCACATTGAGAGCAATATGGCCAAGGGCTGGCTCACTCAGGAGCAGGCCGACGAGGCTCGCAAACTCATTGAGGCTTCTAAGGCTGAGGGCGAGGCCCAGCTGAAGATGCCTATGATTGAGAACATTGCCAAGGGTCGTGTACAGAAGTTCCTGAAGGAAAACTGCTTGGTTGATCAGGAATTCCAGTTCGGTGATGGCGATAAGGCTACCGTTGCCCAGTGGTTGAAGGCTCAGGACAAGGAGCTTGACATCGTGGCTTTCCGTCGCTTCACTCTTGTGGCTGAGTAATATTAAAGGAATTTTTTATGAAATAAATCGGCTATGTCGTCCTGACATAGCCGATTTGTTTTGTAATCTCATAGCCTGTTAAGTCTTGATGAATGCACGTTCACAAGTATCTAAGTGAGCGAGATATTTCCCTTTTATTCCTGCTTAAAAGTTGATGTTGTAAAACACGAAAAGGCGAAGCCTGTGGTTTGAAGCCTCCAAACGCATCGTTTGAAGCCTGCAAACCACCCGTTTGGAGGCTTCATTCACTCCTTATGTCGCGTTTATAGTTGAAGTCCTATTGATAGCGTCAGAATGTATATCCAATGCTAATACTCGTTGTCTGAATCGTAGACTTGTATGCAATCTCCGAAAAGTCGTTCCCATAAGAAATTCCTGCCATGATTTTCTGACCAAAGCGTGCCTTCAAACCAATCTGCCAGCCAATCTGGAAACGCTTCCAAGCCTTGCCGTCAAGTATTTCTGCATCATTCATTTCTTTTTTGTCAAAAAGGTCATATTTTACACTATAGTTGTCAATTTCCCCTGTTAGGGTACCTGAAATATTGTAACGAAGGGTAGTGCCAACGAATGGGGCAAGGCTGATGCTACTGTTGGGAATGGCAAAATTGTAGAGAAAATTCACTGGGACTTTGGCCGACCAGACTGTGACATCCTCGTCAATACTGACTTTTCCGTAGTCCTCTATATTGCCAATTTCGGAGTCAGAGTAATTAGCATATTGCAACCCAACACCTGCTTCGAGAAAAATCGGAGCATCCTGAGAAATACGGAATGCGCGACTATATCCTGCCGAGAAACCATTCAGAGACTCGTCATTTGCTCCCGATATATTATCAAACTTTATTTTTATGGGGTTGTATTCAACCCAAATTGTGCTCCATCCATTGGTGTTGATTTCAGTTGATGGGGAACCTGACGAAGTGTTTGTGGACTGGGCATAAACTCTGGAACTGATAGCCAAGCATACGGCTACAGCAAAGAACTTGATTTTTTTCATACGCTTAATATTTAATGTGAAACAATAAGTTATATTTGTTGTCATTCACAACACGATGCACACATTAAGACATAAAGAATGGCGTGACCATCCTTATGCGCTTAACGCGGGGCGTGCCTGAGAAATTGGAACCCCTGCCTGTCGTGTAATAAGAATGCCACGCCATAGGCGCGGGCATAGCTTTACACTTTAGGCAGGCTCCAGATACCTCTGGTTGCCTCACTTCTTATATCTCGTGACTATTCCATAAAGAGTTTCTCAGGCACTTTTGGTTAAGCGCGAAATAATAAGCTAATGCATTTATGACTCAGGATTTCTCCCCAAGTCGGATGCAAAAGTACAAAATTTCGGGGAGATAAAGCAATGTTTTAGTCAGAAATTTATATAATTGAGTTCATTTTCAGCGTATTTCAGTTATGACAACTGCAAACTTCTATCAATTATAAAAAGAATAATCCAAATAGAAACGCACCGTCGTTCCTACTTGGATTATTCTTATATCTGATGGCTGAAAGGCCAGAATAAGGACTAAGAATCAATTATTGCGTCAGTTTCATCACATCGTCGAGGGTGAACGAGCCGGCGAAGACGATGACGGATGTTGTGCCGTTTTTTTCGGACAGCATGACGACTACGGACTGTTTCTTGTCCTTGTAGTGGTAGATGTGCACATTCTCCTTGTCCTCATTTACCTGCATGAGCAGGTCATACCGATTGTTGCCGACGAAGGCCTGCGTGTTGGATTTCAGTCGGGCAGAAGCAGTCTTGTCGTCAGATGAGATAACTTGAATGCTGTTCAGCTTGCCCATGAGTGCCTTGGTGTTGACTCCCGGCAAAGATGGGGCAGCCGCCTTGCCTGCCAGGTTTATCATATATGAGGAGATATAGACGTAGGTGACATTCTTGGCATTGGCGTATCGCTCAAACTCCTTCACTTGCGCATCGGTAGTAATGCCGACGAATGTCAACAGGGCGCAAAGGAGTATTTTCTGTATAGTCTCTTTCATGTTATTTCAATATGTTTAGTTGTTCGTTCAATGTCTGTTCGGTACGGTCGCTGATAGCTTTAGCCTGTTCCAGCATCCCCATGCCTTTATTGAGGTTGGCAGCAAGGAGGTTGAGGCTGTGCTCAGCTTCCTGCCGGGCAAGAAGAGGATCTTGGTAGGTGTCTTGGTAGATAGGAGCAGAGCCGTCGCTTGCGGGATGAAGGAAGTGGTAGCCGACGGTAAAGAGAACAGCGACTGCGGCAGCAGCGGAAACGTAGCGAAGAGACTTGCGGAGAGAGAGGCGACGAGGCTTCTGCTCTGCCCGTTCCCACTCGTCTATCTTTGCCGAAAGCCTCGCCTCCAGCCTTTCGGGGATGGGGATTTGCTTCAGTTCTTTTAGGTTGTTATCGTTGATATTCCGTTCGTTCATCTTTTGGTGAGTTTTAAGTATTGCTGCTTTAGTTTCTGTTTTGTCCGCATGATGATGATGCGGATGTTGCCCTGTGAGAGTCCTGTGTCTCGCTCTATTTCCTCGTAAGACTTGTCTTCTACGAGGTGCATACGTAGGATGCTGCTGTCCCGTTCGGGCAATCCGTCCATCAATGCCTCCATCTGCTTTGCCTCGTCTTGGGTCTCCACTGCGGAGGCGAGGCTTCGTTCGTCTGGCGGTTCGGCATGATCGTCGATGTGCTCCGAGATGTTTATGCGTTTCAGCCGCTGCTGATCGCGGAAAAGGTTCTGCATCATCGTCACGAGATAAGCTTCCGCGACGACCTTATATTGCAGGTCGTCGCGCTTCTGCCAGAGTTTCAGGTAGGTGTCCTGAAGCAAGTCTTCTGCATCCTGCGCATTGCCCGTCAGATGGTAGGCCACCCGATAGAGTTGCCTGTGGTGGGGCAAAAAGCGTTGCTTAAACTCTCGCGCGTCCATGCTGTCACTCTGCGTCTTTCTCTTTCTCCTGTTCTGTAAATTCGACGACCACCTTGCGGTCGGTGTGAGGGTACCTCTCTTTCACGCTTCCTCCCACTATCCAATGCTCTTTGTTCCAGTGGATACTGTTGGTTAACATATAGTTTTTCGCCTCTTCTATGGAATGTAATTCGGGGTGTTCCTCACCGTGGATGACAAACAGCACATTTCCGTTCTCCACGTCTTCTTTCACCTTTGCCCAACTAATAGTCGGGTATTCTTCATCGTTGCCTTCATTGTCATTGCTGGCAAGGTTCCCGGTGCCAATATGCGTTCCGTCTTGTATCGCCTTGAGCAGGTAGTCCTTGCGCATCTTGCACTTCACGTGCACCAGTGCCACCTTGTCCCAAAGCTCCAAGCGTATGAGGTAGCCATTAACGATGTCGCCCTTCAGCTTTCCGTACAATGCGACTTTATACGAGAGGGAGAAAACAGAATCAAACATCCGTTGAAACATGTTTACAGAATCATCCGGTTCATGGTTGTCGTTCAGCACCAACAGCGTCTCGTAGCCTTTCAGCGATTGGATGTCCCGCTCGAATTCTTCCCGTCGCTCTTCGTCGAGCACAAACTGCACCTGTT
>CAMWKM010000098.1 GCA_947174835.1 uncultured Prevotella sp. | reverse complement strand
ATAAGGAGGGGGGTGAGGAGAAGGGGATGGGGGAGGCCACCGCAGTTATGAGCCACCAAAAACATTCAAAGGTATTTCAAGGTTAGGACTTAGAATGAATAGTTCATTCCAACATGAGCAAATGGCTGTACTTTCTGACCTATCGTAAAATATTCTTTTGTACCGGTCACCCCATTTACACGATTTGACATTTTAATTACAATTCCTCCTTGCATTTCGCCATACAGACGATCGGCAATCTTTCTTCTGTACTTGATGCTTGGTCGGAACGATGTGTTGTGATACCTGCAATACTTCGGTAAACCTTCTGTCTTTGGTTTGAAATAGAATGCCTTTGTATTGATATCACCTCCAATTGTAAAATGATCTGACACCGTAGGCTTGTAATTAAGACCAAACATTGCTCCATAAAGATCAATCGACAACTTGTCGCTATAGCGATGGCGATAGAAAAACACGGGAAAGGCCGGTATCTTTGTCGTAGAATTTATCAATACTAATGGGCCTATTCCAAACTGAGTCTCTTTGGTTGTCTTGAGCATTATTATGCCCATTGCTAAACCCGATACTCTCTGCAATCGGCCTATGCTGCAATCGGCATTCACCATTCCTAAGACCATCAGCGGTTTTCCGAATAATTGATGATGGTACAAGCCTGAGAGCCCGAACTGCCCATATTGGTGAGATTTATTCATTCCCAACTGCTCAGCACTTATACCTACCGGCATATCCTTATCCACAAAATCGCATTGTAATATGTCAAAATAATTAGCATTCGCTGTCAGCTTCATTTGTTGACTTCTGAATAGTTCATGCGATATATGCACTTTTGCATTATCGGAGATAGCTCCACCGGAACATTCATATTCAATTCCGATGCTTGTTTTCGTCTTGTTGCCATTGTTTTCTAACCCCATCATTTGTGCCCTCACCGGAATATATGCAAACAATGGTAATATAAATAATACTTTTTTAATGCTCATGACATAATGATTTTATCCGAAATCTCATTACAAAGGTAATAAATATTTCTGAGAATAAGTAAATTCTATTCCTGAATTTTTGTTAATAGATTTTGTTCGTGTCGAAAAAAGCATTACCTTTGCAGGCAAGAAATACTCGGGGGTGCCGTGATGTTTGTGTATGATCATATACCAAAGGATTCCGGCTGAGATGATACCCATTGACCTGATGCAGATAATGCTGCCGTAGGAAATGAGACGACTAACATGATTTGTCGACAGACTGACAATAAATGTACCTGAGTTATGGCTTAATGCCTCAACTCAGGTTCTTTGTTTTATATATGTTGTAGTTTATGAATATTTATATTAACAACAAACAGACCGAGACCAAGGCACGAAACCTTGCGGAACTGGCAACCGAATTGGGTTTGCCTGAGCGTGGTGTGGCTATGGCCATGAGTGCAAAGATGATACAGCGCACACAATGGAATGCCACAACACTCAGCGACGGTGACAGCGTTATCATCATAAAAGCCGCTTGCGGAGGTTAAGATGGAACTGCAATTCATATCTCATTATAATGAGCGATATTCCTATACGGACTCA
Source organism: uncultured Prevotella sp. (assembly GCA_947174835.1). GTDB lineage: Bacteria > Bacteroidota > Bacteroidia > Bacteroidales > Bacteroidaceae > Prevotella. The sequence goes on along the minus strand of CAMWKM010000098.1, from coordinate 9,851 downwards.
ATACGTCTGGCTCTTGAAGGTGGTTGCCGCTGGGTGCAGTTGCGTATGAAGGAGGCAACGGACGAAGAGGTGAGGAGTGTGGCTCTTGAAGCGCAACGGATGTGTGCCGAAGCCGGTGCAACATTCATCATAGACGACCGTGTGTCACTGGCAAAAGAGTTACGTGCCGACGGTGTTCATCTCGGCAAAAACGATATGCCTATATCCGAGGCGAGGGTGTTGTTGGGCCATGAGTATATCATAGGCGGCACGGCAAATACCTTTGCCGACGTGAAAGCACACGCTGAGGCCGGTGCTGATTATATCGGTTGCGGTCCGTTCCGTTTCACTACCACCAAGAAAGGTTTGGCTCCAGTGCTGGGACTGCAAGGGTATCGCGACATTGTGAGGCAGATGACCGAGGCCAATATCCGGTTGCCGATAGTGGCCATCGGTGGCATCACGGCTGCGGATATTCCCGATATCATGCAGACGGGAGTAACGGGAGTGGCGTTGAGTGGTTGTGTGTTGAACGCCCCGAACCCGGTGGAGGAAATGAAGCGGCTGCTGAATATGTGACGAGGAAACGAACATTTATAGATTAAACAAAAAATATGAGCAAATTAGTTATTGCGGGAAGAGAATTTAATTCCCGCCTGTTTCTCGGAACAGGAAAATTCAACAATAATGCTTTGATGGCCGAAGCCATCAAGGCGAGTGAAACGGAGATGGTGACTGTGGCCATGAAACGTGTGGAGTTGGAGGACAAACAGGACGATCTGCTGATACATATCACGCAGAATCCCGACATACAACTGTTGCCAAACACATCGGGAGTGCGCAATGCCGAAGAGGCGGTGTTTGCCGCACAAATGGCGAGAGAGGCTTTCGGCACCAACTGGCTGAAACTGGAAATACATCCCGACCCGCGCTATCTGTTGCCCGACTCGGTGGAGACACTGAAGGCTACGGAGCAGTTGGTGAAACTGGGGTTTGTGGTGTTGCCTTATTGTCAGGCCGATCCAACTCTGTGCAAGCATCTTGAAGAGGCCGGTGCGGCTACCGTCATGCCGCTTGCCGCCCCCATAGGCACAAACAAAGGCTTGCGCATGAAGGACTTTCTGCAGATTATTATAGAGCAGGCTACGGTGCCTGTCGTGATAGATGCCGGCATAGGTGCGCCAAGCCATGCAGCGGAAGCAATGGAAATGGGTGCAGATTGCTGTCTGGTAAATACTGCCATAGCAGTGGCCGGCAACCCGGTGCAAATGGCGACGGCCTTCAAAGAGGCTATTATTGCCGGTCGCAGGGCATACGAGGCGGGACTGGGTGCCGTGAGTGATTGTGCGGAGGCCAGTTCACCTCTCACAGCCTTCTTACAGTAATATATATTTCTAAAGATACACACATGCCAAACGATAACAAAGCCTACGCCAAACGAGAAAAGGCGTATATGACCGGAAAACTCTTCCCGTCAGTAAAGGTGGGAATGATAAAGGTGAACCTTACACCCACAGTTGTGAAAGACAAGAACGGGGTGCCACACACCGAACCCAATGCACCGGTGTACATCTATGACACTAGCGGCCCGTTTTCTGACCCAAACATACAGGTGGATTTGAAGAAAGGACTGCCGAGAATTAGGGAACAATGGATACTGGACCGCAACGATACGGAACAGTTGCCGGAGGTGACGAGCGCCTACGGCAAGCAACGTCTGGCCGACCATTCACTCGATGCCTTGCGCTTTGAGCACATACAACTGCCACGTCGCGCAGTGAAAGGGAAAGCGATAACGCAGATGGCCTACGCCAAAGCCGGCATCATAACGCCGGAAATGGAATATGTTGCAATAAGAGAGAACATGAACTGTGAGGAGTTGGGCATTGAAACGCATATCACTCCGGAGTTTGTGCGCGATGAGATTGCTCGTGGCAGAGCCGTATTGCCTGCAAATATTAACCATCCGGAGGCGGAACCGATGATTATCGGTCGTAACTTCCTTGTGAAAATAAACACCAACATAGGTAATTCTGCTACTACGTCGTCCATAGACGAGGAGGTGGACAAAGCCGTATGGTCGTGCAAATGGGGCGGTGACACGCTGATGGATCTTTCCACAGGCGACAATATCCATGAAACGCGGGAGTGGATTGTGCGCAATTGTCCTGTGCCGGTGGGAACGGTACCCATCTATCAGGCTTTGGAAAAGGTGAACGGAAAAGTGGAAGACCTGACGTGGGAGATCTATAAGGACACGCTGATAGAGCAGTGTGAGCAAGGAGTGGACTATTTCACCATACATGCAGGAATACGCCGGCAGAATGTGCATCTGGCCGACAAGCGGCTGTGCGGCATTGTGAGCAGGGGCGGTTCCATCATGAGCAAATGGTGTTTGATACATGATAGAGAGTCGTTCCTGTACGAACATTTCGACGATATTTGCGATATTGTGGCGCAATATGACGTGGCATTGTCATTAGGCGATGGTCTCAGGCCGGGCTGTACGGCAGATGCCAACGACGCAGCGCAGTTTGCGGAACTTGACACTATGGGCGAGTTGGTGACCAGAGCATGGGACAAAAATGTACAGGCATTCATAGAAGGACCCGGACACGTGCCCATGCAGAAGATACGTGAGAATATGGATCGGCAACTGGAGCACTGTCATGAGGCACCGTTCTACACCCTCGGCCCTATTGTTACGGACATTGCACCGGGCTACGACCACATCACCAGTGCCATAGGTGGAGCGCAGATAGCATGGCTCGGCACTGCCATGCTGTGTTATGTGACACCGAAAGAACACCTTGCACTGCCCAATAAGGAGGATGTGCGTGTGGGTGTCGTGACGTACAAGATAGCGGCTCATGCAGCGGATCTGGCCAAAGGGCATCCCGGAGCGCAGATAAGAGACAACGCATTGTCTAAGGCACGCTTCGACTTCAGATGGCGCGACCAGTTTCATCTGTCCCTCGATCCGGAGCGTTCGTTGCAGTATTTTGAGGAGGCGGGACACACCGATGGTGAGTATTGCACCATGTGCGGCCCGAACTTCTGCGCTGCCAAGCTCACGCATGATCTCAGAAAGCTATGACGCAATCAGCAAGGTATGACCGGCAATTAGCGTTGCCTGAGATTGGCATTGAGGGACAGCACCGGCTGTCGGAGGCCAAAGTGGTGATAATAGGCGTGGGCGGCTTAGGGTCGCCCATAGCCCTGTATCTCGTCGGGGCGGGTGTAGGCACTGTCGGATTGGTGGACGACGATGTGGTGAGCATAAGCAACCTACAGCGGCAGGTGCTATACAGCGAGGCGCAGCAGGGACAGTCGAAAGTGCTGTGTGCCAAGGAAAGGCTGGAGCAGTTGAACGGAGAGGTAACCATCGTGGCGTACGATACTAAACTGAACAGTGACAATGCTGCGGACATTATAGGTCGCTATGACATCGTAATAGACGGCACAGACAATTTCGCAACAAGATTTCTGATAAGCGATGTATGCGAGACCTTGCGCAAACCGTATATCTATGGTGCCATAAACGCTTTTGAAGGACAAGTGGCCGTATTGTGTAAGGGGAGCGCGACATACCGGACGTTGTTCCCCGACGAGCGCGAAACGCTTGCGATGCCGCATCCGGGCAAGGCTGTAGTGGGTGTTACACCGGCTGTGGTAGGCAGCGTGGAGGCCGGACAGGCACTGCAACTGATATGCGGATATGGTGAACCTTTGATTGATAGGCTGTGGACTATTGATCTCAGGACTATGCAATCGTTTGTCTTGGAAATAAATAATTGACAGAAAGAATATATATTAAGAGTAAAAATGTTTTCTGAAGAATTATTAAACATAAGTTGGGAAGAAACCTCGGAGCGCATTGCCCGGATGACTGAAAGCGATGTCAGACGGGCATTGGCCAAGGAGCGTTGCGACGTGAATGACTTCATGGCTATGGTATCGCCTGCTGCAGAACCGTTTCTGGAACAGATGGCCCGGCTGTCAAGGAAATACACAGAAGAACGCTTCGGACGGACGATGTCGATGTTCATTCCGTTGTATATAACCAACTCCTGCTCCAACTCCTGTGTCTATTGCGGTTTCCACCGCTCCAACCCTATGGCACGCATCATCCTCACTCCGGAGCAGATAGAGAACGAATACAAGGCTATCAAGAAGTTGGCACCGTTTGAGAATATCCTGCTCGTAACGGGCGAGAACCCCGCAAAAGCCGGTGTGCCGTATCTGGCCAAGGCCATAGAGATGGCAAAGAAGTATTTCTCCAATATCAAGATAGAGGTGATGCCGCTGAAGACCGAGGAGTATTTCGAATTGACAAGGCACGGACTGAACGGTGTTATCTGTTTTCAAGAGACCTATCACAGGGAAAACTACAAGTTGTATCACCCTGCGGGCATGAAGTCTGATTTTGAATGGCGCGTCAATGGCTTTGACCGTATGGGACAGGCTGGCGTACACTCTATAGGCATGGGGGCTCTGCTGGGACTGGAAAAGGAGTGGCGCACGGACGTGGTGATGATGGCTCGCCACTTGCGTTACCTGCAAAAGCATTACTGGAAAACGAAATATTCGGTCAATTTCCCGCGTATGCGCCCGGCGCAGAACGAGGGATTCCAGCCTAACTGCTTTGTGAGCGATCGCGAACTGGCACAGGTAACATTTGCCATGCGTATCTTTGACCACGACGTGGACATTTCATACAGCACCCGCGAGCCGCAGTTTATAAGAGACAATATGTGTACTCTCGGTGTAACAACGATGTCGGCAGAGTCGAAAGTGAACCCCGGAGGGTACTATACCTATCCGCAAGCCCTGGAGCAGTTCACCGTATCGGACGACCGAACTGCTGCGGAGATAAACCGCAGACTGAAGGAATTGGGGCGCGAACCAGTGTGGAAAGACTGGGATGCTTCGTTCGATATGTTCAAACAATGATGTTTTGCCTGAACAGATGTCGGTACAGAAGATGTTCAAAACGATTGTAATCACTAAACCCTCGTTCTTTGTCGGTGAGGCAAAGGCCATCGTGGGGCTTCTCGACAGAGGAGATATAGATATGTTGCACCTGCGCAAACCGGGAGCCGCAAGGGACGACGTGGAGCGATTGATACGCGAGATACCACGCGAATGGCATAACCGTCTGGTTGTGCACGACCATTTTTCGCTGGCAGAGCGTTATGGGTTATATGGCATACATCTTAACTCACGTTTTCCTACTCCGCCATATAACTGGCGAGGAAGTGTGAGCAGGAGTTGCCATTCGTTTGAGGAGGTGACGGAATGGAAGTCGCGGTGCGATTACGTTTCATTGTCACCGGTGTTCGATTCCATATCAAAACACGGGTATGCCTCGGCATTTACTGCTGGGGAAATAGCGCAAGCGGTGGCCGATGGCATGATAGACGATAAGGTGTACGCACTTGGAGGCGTGACGTTTAGTAGACTTGCCGAGGTAAAGGATATGGGTTTTGGCGGTGCGATGATACTTGGCGATGCATGGAAAGGATAACACGATGAAGACAATACTGACTATTGCAGGCAGCGATAGCGGTGCCGGTGCGGGAATACAGCAGGATCTGAAGACCATTACGGCATTGGGACACTATGCCGTCACGGTGCTTACGGCATTGACTGCGCAGAACACGATGGGCGTGAAAATGGTCATGTCTGTGCCTGATGATATGTTGAGGGCGCAGCTTGATGCTGTTTTTAGCGATATGAACGTGGCGGCAGTCAAGGTTGGCATGATTCCTGATGAGCAGTCAGCACGCATCATTGTTGAAAGTCTGTTGCAGATTGACGTACCGGTTGTGTGTGACCCTGTCATGTTCTCCACCAGTGGGACGCAACTGATGTCGGACGGATGTATAGAATACATCAAGGAAAACCTGTTTCCGCTCTGTGCTCTTGTTACGCCGAACATACCGGAGGCCCTGCGCCTTGCAGGGGTGGGAAGTGACGGACACGATGACCTTGACGGTATATGCAGGTGCCTTGTAGACAGCTATCATTGTGCATTTTTGTTGAAAGGAGGCCATGCCACGGGCAGCGTCATGCGTGATGTGCTTTATGAATGCGACGGCTCAATACGTGAATATTGCTCGAAACGCATAGACAGCCACAATCTGCATGGCACAGGTTGTACGTTGTCCAGTGCCGTTGCCACATTATTGGCAGCAGGACGATCATTGCCCGATGCCGTAAAAGGAGCCAAACTAATTATTGACAAAGGCATAACCCAAGGCTGCGATCTACGCATAGGAAAAGGAAACGGCCCGTTGTGGCTGTTCTGAATAGATATGTTTTAGGCGTAAAAATTGATAAACCCAAATAGTTCATTAATTCAATAATTTACAAGTAAGATCACGAAAATAGAGCTTTTTAATGAACTATTTGGTTTTGTTGACAACTCTCGCTCTGGGGCACAACTGTATCTCGTCGAGGATGATGAGCGACTTGCGCTCATGGAGTTTCACTTTATAGTGCTTACACCTTTTTGAGATTTTTGTCACTGCCAATATACACCTTTTTGAGATTTCTTGCAAGACTTTTGTTGAAAAACTATAGAAAATTTTGCCCTCAACTGAAAAAGGTTGTGCCATTATTGACACTAAAAATGACTTCTTTTTAGTTAAAATGAGTGTCAAAACGAAGTTAACTTTGGTTAAATGAAAGAAATATATTATATTTGCACGGAATATGTTGTAATCTGGGGTAATGGCCTCGAATGAAACATATAAATAGAGAATACAATACATGAGCAATAGTCGTAAGTATAATAATATGCGAGTAGAATCATTCTCCTTCATTTGAATAAGACGAATACATGGCAGAGAAATTTGAAATACGAAATAGTACAGCAGAATTCCTTATCTTCATGGCTGAGGGTAAGGAGGATGGTATTCAGGTGGTATATAAGGATGAGACGATATGGTGCACCCAAAAGGCTATGGCCATGCTTTTTGATATTGACAAGTCTGGTATCAGTCGCCACATAAAGAAGGTTTATAGCGATGGTGAGTTGCTTCCCGAAGCGACTGTTGCAAAAATTGCAACAGTCGTGAATCGTGGTATTAGAGGCGAGGTAGAAGATGATCTGGAATATTACAATCTTGACATGATTATTGCCGTCGGTTATCGTTCCAATTCGCGTCGTGCCACACAGTTCCGCCAGTGGTGTACGTTCGTCCTGCGCCAATATGCCATTCGCGGCTATGTGATTGACCGAAAACGCATGGAGAATGGCTCGTTCATCGGCGAGGATTACTTCGAACATCTGTTGGAAGAAATCCGATTGATACGTCTCTCAGAACGTAATTTTTATCAAAAGATAACCGATCTCTACGCCACAGCCATCGACTACAATAAGGATGCACCAACCACACGCGAGTTCTTCAAAAAGGTGCAGAACAAGATGCACTATGCCGTTCATGGTCATACGGCAGCAGAGTTGATTGTTGAACGTGCAGATGCCGACAAGGAGCACATGGGGCTTACCACATGGGCGAAGGCTCCAGAAGGAAGAGTGGTTAAGTCGGACGTGAGTATTGCCAAGAACTACCTGAAAGAGAATGAACTGCAGGCACTAGGCCGTCTCGTCAACGCCTATCTGGACATCGCCAAGGATATGGCAGAGCGCCATATTCCGATGACTATGGAGGATTGGGCAAAACGTATCGACAAGTTCCTTGATGCTACCGATCGAGAGATTCTGCAAGACGCTGGTCGTGTCACAGCTGAGTATGCCAAGGAGTATGCCGAGACGGAATTTGAGAAGTACCGGGTCGTACAGGATCGTCTCTTCTCATCCGACTTTGACAAACTGACAGGCAATGGCACAATTCCAGAGTTACCATTTGAGGATTGATGTGTGCAACAGTATAAAAATCCCTGCTCAACTCCTGGCGGAGTACGTAGAGAAAAACGAGGTGTGCAAATAATGATAATTGCACACCTCGCTGAGAATCAATGGTTTATAGTATAACCAGATGCTTAATATTCATCCTCGTTGAACAAGAAGTCCTCTTTTGTGGGATAGTCGGGCCAGATATCCTCAATACTCTCGTAGACATCGCCTTCGTCTTCAATCTCCTGAAGATTCTCGAGAACTTCAAGAGGAGAGCCCGAGCGGATGGCATAGTCAATCAGTTCTTCCTTGGTTGCAGGCCAAGGGGCATCTTCCAGTTTCGATGCAAGTTCCAGTGTCCAATACATAGCTCTTTGGTATTAATTATTTAACGATTTTCTGTTTTTAAGCCGCAAAAATAATAATATTTTTTCTATCTGCAAGGATTTTTCCATAGAATTTCGGGATGGCCGGTGTTAAAGTTTATTTTTTTTGCCAAAATGAACAAATAATCACTCAGTCTGTTGACATATTTAATGATGTCTGGATCGACGATTGCTTTCTTTGCCAATGTCAGGATGCGCCGTTCGGCCCTGCGGCAGACCGTGCGACATACATGGCACTGGGCAGCAGCCTGCGAGCCTCCCGGCAGGATGAAGCCTTGTGGTTCGGGCAGCATGGTAATGATGGTGTCGATGCGCTGTTCCAGCATTTCTGTCTCGCTTTCAGCCAGATGGGCGGCGGGCGAGAGTGGGGTTTGGCTCTGGTCGGTGGCCAGATAGGTGCTGACGTTAAACAGGTTGCTCTGTGTGCGCAACAGCAGTTCGCGTTCGTCGGAATCCTTATCGAGCATAGTTATCAGCAGTCCCAGATGTGAGTTCAATTCGTCCACCGTGCCATAGGCTTCCAGTCTGGCATCAGTCTTGCTGATGCAGATGCCACCCACCAGACTGGTCATGCCTGCATCGCCTTGTCTTGTATAAACTTTTATTATTTTCATTGTCTTAGATTAGAAGTTGACGATGTAATTGTTGGGTGCGCGTTTGCTGTCGAACACTACGATGCCGCAATAGTACAGGTCAAAGGTTACTCTGACGCGCCGGTCATACTCAATGCAATGCCACAGGGGCATTTGCTTGTAGATGTCCTGAAAGACCACTACCGACCGTTCACCGCAACGGTTCAGCAGGCGGTCGTAGTCGATGGCGATAGGCACGATGGCCAGTTCCACTTCGTCAATATCGTCCACCTTTCGGGCTTTCTTGCAGCCGGCCTGCACATAGTCCATCATGCCCACCTTGTCAATGACGTTGCCGGGCTGTCGGTCGTTGGCCAGCCTGAAATAGAGCTTTCCCAGTTTACGTCTTAGCCAGTCATCGCCTGCGGGCAGTTCTTCGTAGGCATGATAGGGATACTTTTCGTTGATGACATTGCGCACGAAACGATAATCTGTAGGAGATTGTATGCCGAATCCCCTACAATGCCGGATGCGTCTGATCCAAGTTAGAATCCTTCTCGCTCTTTTCATAGCGGACGCAAATTTATATAAAAATCCCGAATTATGAGCCGGTCGAGACAAAAAAATTACAGTCATTCCTTCGAATGTTTTATTTTTTGAGCTCAAAATGTCAAGCCCACGACATTTCTCTGCCTTATCAGCGTGTTTTTTCGTCGCAATTGTTGCATATTGAAACTTGTCAATATTCGGTCTGTGGATGTTTGTAGTCATCATGTCTGTGTTGTCTGTTGTTGGTCTGAGCCTGAAGTCTGCCAGCCTTATCCGTGCCTTGGCTGTCCGGCTCTTCAGAGCGTTTCCTTGATGCTGCAAAAGTACTGCATCTATGAAACACGGCTTCCGTTTCGTTCCGTTTTCTTCTGCTTTTTTCCCTTTTCTTCCGTTTTGTTCCGCTTTCTTCCTTTTTCAGCCACGATATTCCTATGAGAAAGCAGCCTTAGTCGAGGGCATTGCCTTCACGGTCGATAAGCCTTAAAAAGTGTTACTATGGTG
>CAMWKM010000097.1 GCA_947174835.1 uncultured Prevotella sp. | reverse complement strand
TAGAGCACCTGACTGTTAATCAGGGGGTCGTTGGTTCAAGCCCATCCTGAAGCGCTTAGAAAAAAAGAGAATTAGACAAAAACTAATTCTCTTTTTTTTTTTAGAAATTCTTTATATACGGAATCGCGTCCAAGCAACCTTAAGGACAGGATAGCCCTGAACCGGAAACCGGAGCTTGATTTTCAAGCAGTCGCTGCATTCTCAACTGCCACTTCGTGGTAGCCGACGGGGCTGTTTTTCCGACAGCCTCCATTATATCTTCTTTCTTGCCGGTATTTCTTTTCTTTCCACAAAACAGCATCTTCCAATCCCGTGCAGCTGTGGGATGTCCAAACTCCCTACTCAGTCCAACATGGTCAAGCACGATTACCACCTGTTCCTCACCACCGTCAGGTCTGTCTCCATATTCATCCATCTTTGGACACATCGCACACCCTACCTGATGAAGGTATCTGGTCAGCGAGTTCGTGGGGCGTGCCAACTGGACAATATCTGTATTAGGGCAATATGCTCCATCTGAAAAATAATCCACGTTGACTAATACCTTCAAACGTCCTTCCCGGAAATCGTTAAACAGCCATTCCCGTTCTTCTTCCGGCGTATCGAAGCCTACGACCACACTTTCTATTCCGTGCTTCATATAGCACTCCACAATGCGCATAGCGTGCTGATCATTTTTGGCAAAGACAATGCCTTTCTTTCCATCGGCATACTTTCGGTAAGCCAAATATAACGCCTCAGCGTCCATGAACCCATAGATGGTCTTTTCTGCCGTGGGCTCACAATCCACGACCTTCACGTCCTTCAGCCATCCCGCACTGACCAGTTTTTTCATATTCTGCGACGTTGCCACCTGCGCGAACACATCATCCAATCCCATGCCGTTCTCTCGGCAGGGCGTGGCAGTTAGACCGACAAACCTGCTTCTGGGCCATCTCTCCCACAGCGGCCCGTATGTCTCCCTATCAATAAAGTGGGCTTCATCAATGACAATCAGGTCCGGCACATATTGCCGGGGAATTGGGGCGATCAACTGCTGTATCTGATCTGCACTGATAACGGTAATGTCTCTGTAATCAGTCTGGCCGGTCTTGTCCTGTGCAAAAAAACTATGCTTGAGATTAAAGCGGTCAAGAGTTCCGGATAACTGCCCGACCATTTCGGGTCGGTGCGCCACAACGAGGATCCAGGCAGTAGTAAATCTCTCGCATTTTACCCTTATCTTTTCCTTCCTGATGATCTCTGCCGTCAGGTAGTTTTTCCCAGTTCCCATCGGCACCTGTAACACGATCCGCCTGTTGTGCCTTATCTTCTTCAACAACTCTTCCTGATAGTCTCTCAGCCGATAGTCGGTCATTGCCTGCGGCCTGCCTTCCATCCTACGCAGGCCGAGCAGCCTCATCTGCGGAGCCTGTGTCATTTCCGTCGGCGCGCCCTTCACCAATATGCCAAAGTTGCCGTCCTTCTTCACTTGCTGCAGACCGTCGGCGACAGCCACCAGTATCCGGCATCCATGATAGCCCACAATACGGAAATGTATGACTTCCGGCCCTTTTATGAACAAGTCCCTGCCGATGATAACCAATCTGTCATTAAACAAAATGTCCACTTTATCCAAGTTCAAGTGCACCTCCTCATCCCCTCTCAACCGATAGTAACCATCCTCATGGCTGCGAAAAAACGTAATACCCATCACAGACTCCATCCGGGCATCACGGTAATAGATGTCATATCGGGCATCCCAATAGCAACAGACAAGCCTGCCGGATGCCGATACCCTGTATTCAAAGATGTCCTCACACTCCTGGATAACCTTTCCTTCCATCCGGGCATTCAGTTCCCTGCCGTCCGTGGCAATAACTGTCCAAATCTCAGCATTGCCGCCTCCTGTCTTCGAGAGGAGGCCCAAAGCGAAATAGCGTTCACTCATGGCCATGCGCTCTATGCGCTCAAACGCAGCAGGACAGGTTGTCACGCCTGCATATCTGACACCGTACAACCCTCCTTCCCTGAACACCTCCAACTTTCCCGCCACACCTTCGGGGTTTTGGACGGGGCCGCCTGTCTTCTCACTGGAGGCAACACCACCCAACACATACTCCTTGATACGGAACATATCCTCGTTCACGAGCCGTCGGCAATCACCGCCCTCGTGTGCAGGTGTCCCCTTGGCGGACAATGGCGTGCCCTTACCTCTTGTCTTTCCGCAGAACATCCCGGCCCAGTCCCAGTCATTGGTCGGCAGACCGAACACCAGATAGAGCCCTACCTGATCAAGTATCGTCACAATGCTCTTCCCGTCAGTGATACGCATACCGCGTCCCAACTGCTGCAGATACTTGCTCAGCGACAGCGTAGGCCGGGCCAACTGGATAAACTCCACCTCCGGCACGTCAAATCCCTCGCCAAACACATCTACATTCACCAGTATATCTATGTTCTGCAGCCTGTAGTCATCAACAGTCTGTTGTCTCTCTCCCACGGGAGTGCGCGAATCTACGACCGCACACCTCACACCATGCTCACTATAATACTCCGCAATATGCCGGGCATGAGTCTGGCTAATAGCATATACAATGCCCTTCTTCCCGTCGGCATACTTCTTATACGATTGGTATAGATGCGCAATACTCTCCGGCACGTCAAGCACGTTGGCCATCTCTTTCGTCTGATAGTCTCCGTCTGCGCCACGCTTGCCCAAACTCGCCACCTTCCTCATGGCAACGCTGTCAGACCGTACCGACACATAGTCCAAATCGCTCAGCCATCCTTTCCGGATAAACTCCCTGATGCTCCACGACTGCAACAGTACGTCGAACAAATCCGTAAACGCCTCTCCGCTCAACCTGCACGGTGTCGCCGTCAGCCCAAGGAACTTCGCCTCCGGCCAACACTCCCACAGCACCCGATACGTCTCTGCCAAGGCATGATGCGCCTCATCCACAATCACCAACGAGGGTTTGAAATCCGCCACACCTCTCCGAGCCAGCGTCTGGATGCTTGCTACCTGCACCAACGCCGTTCCGTCAGCCTTCTTCCCACTGATTATCAATCCATGCCCGATGCCAAGCCCGGCAAGCGTACGGGAGATCTGCTCAATCAGTTCCCTCCGATGCGCCACCACGAGAACAACGCCACAGCCGGAGGCCCTGATGACCTCCGCAAGAAGAACAGTCTTCCCTGTCCCGGTAGGCATCTGTACCATCACGCTTCGGTGCTTCCGCCACACACGGTTCAACCTCACCAGCATCTCCTGCTGGTAATCCCGCAATTGCTTTGACTCTTTCATAATTTGGAAGGCCATCAGATTAGAATTCCTAAAAAATATTTGGAGATATGGATTTTAAACCGTAATTTTGCAAAAATTAAAGTTGAACTTTAAAATTTTTAAAGTATGAGTAACTATATCTATCGTCAAATATCGGAAAAGATACTGCAAGTTCAGAAGTATTATCCTGTAACCACCATAACAGGGCCACGACAGTCAGGCAAGACATCCCTTTGCCGCCATCTTTTTCCAGAATATAACTATGTAAATCTTGAAGACTTGACAAACAGGGCAAAAGCCATCGGGGATCCTGCCGCATTTATCGATTCCATTGGGCCTTATGCCGTGATTGACGAGATTCAGAATGTGCCGGAACTCATGTCCATGATACAGGTCCGTATTGATGAAGATCGCGATAAACGTTTTATCCTGACCGGAAGCTCCAACTTCTCACTTCTACACCGTATGTCGCAGTCACTTTCCGGACGGGTAGCCCTCTTTACCCTACTCCCCTTTTCACTTAAGGAAATGTCCTCGCAGGAAAAAGAGACTCCTACATGGCGGCTTCTGACCCAAGGACAATATCCGGGCATTATTGCAAACGGAATACCAACGTCCATCTTTTACTCTAATTATTACACCACTTATGTAGAAAGGGATGTGCGTGATCTCATGCGATTGAAAAACATCATGCGCTTCGATACATTCGTCCGACTGGTCGCTGCCCGTACTGGCAATGAGTTCAACGCCTCACAGATTGCCAAGGAAGTCAGCGTAAGTTCACCAACCATCACTGAATGGCTCTCAATACTTGATGCCTCCTATATCACTTTCACGCTTCGTCCGTATTATTCCAACATTTCAAAGCAACTTACAAAGATGCCGAAAGTATATTTTTACGATACAGGACTTCTCTGTTATCTGCTTGGCATTGAAACCGAGCAACAGTTTCAGGCAAGCACATTACGTGGAGCGATCTTCGAGAATATGGCAATCTCCGAACTAATGAAAAAACATTATAATAAAGCGAGGATTCCCAATATGACCTTCTATCGCGAGCGTTCTGGCAAAGAAGTGGATGCTATCGTCACCACTCCGGAAGGCCTGCATCTCTACGAGATAAAATGCGGAAGCACCTATCGCTTAGACTATACTGAAAATATGAAATATGTCCAGTCCCTACTTTCCGGTGAAGTTCGTACGACTGTCATCTACGATGGTCCAGACACTCCACCCTCAATCATCAACATAAGGAATATTTGAAGCTTCCAAACCCGTCGTTTGAAGCCTTCAAACCATACGTTTGGAGCCTTCATTCATTCATAATTCACACATACGGAAAGGTCAATGTTTGTCAGGCATCAACACTTGGTACATTTTTCAAGAAAAAATTCCGTTTTCTAACGTTACCTCGTCACTTATTGTCCTATATCACTATCTATCAACAGGTTGCAAGGTGACGTTATGCTTTTAAAACGTCACTAAACGTCACTATAACGTCACTTCCACCATATTTCACATACGAAAACATCATGTTTCTGCATCGGAAACATCATGTTTTCATAGGACAAACACCATACTTACAGAAAGTAACACTCTGTGTTTCAGGCATTAACGCAAAGAAACAAGCCTTTATATAACCGACTTACGCAGTAGTGACGTTATAAAACAAACGTCACTGCATAACATCACTTGGAACAATCTTATATTCAATACGTTACAAAGAAAGTGACGAGGTGACGTTAGAAATCGAAAAAAATCTTGGAAAAAAATTGAGCAACCCATTAATATAGTAATTGGAAAACGTAAACACCATAGTATTTCTAAGGCTTATGGTCGAAACATTGTTAAATATCACTAATCGGTTACCAAATTGGTTTCCTTTTTTATCTTTGCAAAATAAATTATAAACGCTATATAACATGGAGATTATAAGTGCAAGAGAATTCAGAGCAAATCAGACTGCTGTGCTGAGTAAAGCCCTCCGGGGAGAATCCGTCCTTCTTACATCTCGTATCGGTACCTTCAAAATCACCCCTGTCGCAAAAAAGGATTCCTTGACATCCCGAATATGTAGAGGTCTTGAGGAAGTCAAACATATCAGAGAGGGGAAAGCAAAAAGTTACACCATAGATCAGTTGCTTGATGAACTTTGACATTGAAGCGACCGAAGTATTCCGCAAGAGTTTAAAAGCTCTTGGATTAAATGATTAACATCAATGTACTATGATTTCTCTGAAAGTGGAGAAGATGAGCTTGATGTCTGTCCATAAACTGGCTTTGCCCACATATTCAAGATCGATGGCAAGCTTGTCGGGCATTACTTGCTCAATATAAGTCTTGTCGGGATTGTCTGATGCGGCAAGGATATTATTCTCGTTGCGATAGCGGATAGAAGCCAGAGAGGTAATGCCGGGACGCACGGAAAGAACACGCATCTGTTCCGGCGTGTACATATCAACATACTTCCTTACCTCAGGACGCGGACCGACAAGGCTCATGTCACCCTTGAATACATTTATCAACTGCGGAAATTCATCCAGTTTGTATTTACGGATATAATAGCCCGAGCGCGTCACACGCGGGTCATGCCCACCCACGGTAATCAGACCGAGTTTATCACTGTCCGGACGCATCGAACGGAACTTGAACAGACGGAAATCCCTATTGCCTCTGCCCACCCTCACCTGACGGTAAAATACAGGTCCATTGGAATCTGCTTTTATCCAGATCACCAGAACAGCAAACAGCGGGCTCAGGGCAATAAGTCCCAATCCGCTCGCTAAAATATCAAATGCACGTTTCAAATCGAAGAAATGATTTCAATGAAGTTCTCAAGGATATAATCTACCTCCTCATCTGTCAGACGTGTGTGTAGCGGGAGGGTTATCTCGTTGTGATACTGTTCATAGGCATTCGGAAAATCCTTGATGTCATATCCCAATGCCTTGTACGCCGTCATCATCGGCAGCGGCTTGTAATGGACATTAGTAGCGATGCCACGTTCTGCCATCTTTACTATAATGTCATTGCGCTGTTCAACGGTTATTCCCGGGATACGAATCAAATAAAGATGACCGCTTGAGGAATGGTCGTTGCCGTAATGGGGCAGCACCATAACACCGTGAGGCTCAAGAGCCACGTTGTACCGCTCTATCAACTGACGGCGACGACGGAGCATTTCCGGATAACGCTTGAGTTGGGCAAGACCTATGCCGGCCATGATATCCGTCATGTTGCATTTGTACCATGTGCCGATGATGTCGTATTCCCAACCACCGAGTCTACTCTTGGCAAGGGCATCCTTGTTCTGTCCGTGGAGCGATAGGAGTTGTATCTGTTTATAGACAGCGGCATCATCCACGCCTTCATGAGCACGCCATGTGAGGGCACCACCCTCAGCCGTAGTGAGGTTCTTCACTGCATGGAACGAGAACGAAGTGAAGTCGGCTATCTCACCGCACATCTTACCGTGCCACATCGCACCGAAGGCATGAGCGGCATCTGAGATGACTATGCACCGACCGTATGCACGCTGGATTTCATTAGATGGACGGAACAAGTTTTTTTTTGATTCGACAGCGGCAAACACCTTATCGTAATCAGCCACGATACCGGCAAGATCCACTGGTATTATGGCTTTAGTACGCTCCGTAATGGAATCTGCAAGTTTGTCATAATCCATTTCGAAAGAACCGAGAGCACAATCCACTATGATAGGACGAGCTCCGACATGGCAGACACTGCTGGCCGTAGCGGTATAGGTATAGGCAGGAACTATCACCTCGTCACCTTCCCCTATACCGAGGACGCGCAGGGCCATCTCCATACAAGCCGTCGCTGAATTAAGACACGCCGTTGTCGGTAACGGATTACCGTCCTTGTCGGTGCGAGCCGTCTGGCAGCACATTGAAATCAGATGTTCAAACTCCTTGGTCTTAGGACCGGTAGTAATCCAACCCGAGCGCAAAGCCTCAGCTACTTCTTGGACCTCTGCCTCCGACATGTCGGGAGGAGAAAAGGGGATATTACGTCTGGTATGCATTATAATTTATATGTTATAAAGTGTTCAATACTATTTTTGGAGAAAAACATAGTTTAGTTTAAAGTTCATTTTTTAAGTTTTCTGCCAGTAAAGAGGCCGACGATCGTACCCCATCCATACGATATATGTACACAGAAGAACATCAAGAACAATGGCAAAAAGTACTTCCATCCATGTTCCTTTGCGGCAAGGCAAGAAGCAACAAAATCACATAGGATATACAATCCCAATCCAGCCACTAAGATACAAAAGACAGGAAACCATATGAATGAAAGAATTACCCCTCCAATGATACCAGTGACAAAAAACAATGGGACTAAATGACGCAGGCCAACAGATTCCCTATCTACATAAAGCAGGTGGCCGACAGACTCTCCATTGGCATACATCTGCTTCATATTAGCCTTAAGTGTATCTCTCGAGAAGTACGTGCATACAATCTCTGGATCCAGATATATTTTGTAGCCAGCCTTTCTCAGTCTGGAGTTGAATTCATTATCCTCACCTCTTGGAAGGTCTTCGCGCATACCTCCCACGTGATTTAAGACCATACGAGGGAAGCATCCGAAAGGGACGGTGTCAACAAAACCTGCTGGTGCTCCCACGCGGAATGCAGCCCCACCGATTCCAAATCTTGATTGATTCAGAATTGCCGAAGATTCTGCAATTAGCCCAGAATGTTGGGGGCGTATGTCCCATACGCCCCCAACATTCCCGACCAACTCAGGGGCACAACCTAACATTTCTGCATCAGCAGAAAAGTTTTTTATACATTTCTCAATATATACCTTATTATATGTGGCATGAGCATCCAAACGCACAATGTATGGAGCAGCAGAATTCTGAACCCCGATATTGAACGCTATCGACTGAATACGCCCTGAGTTATCCAACAGGCGAATGTTTGGGTATTTTTTGTGGTACTCGTTTACAATCTCACGAGTGCGGTCTTTGCTTCCTCCATCTACCACCATCACATCCATCTCTCTGAAAGGATATGATTGAACGATGACGGAGTCAAGACATTTCCCTATAAACTTCTCTTCGTTAAGAGTTGGTATAATAATCGCCACGATAGAACCTGCCATGCTAATATTCAGTTATGCAAGTAAAAAAAACTCATCAGAATAATCATTCAAAGATCCTAACAAAGGAAAAGGTTCTGTTACAGACCATTTCCAGCTATGTTGAAAGTGTTTTATTTCTTCTGAAGAAGGTAGTTTCATATAATCTCCCCAACGTTCTTGTAAGTATGCGTCAACCTCTTGAGGAACTTTTAATTCAATAGACTCAAATGGTAAATATTTTGTTGATGAAAAGTATTTTTTAGGGTATAATCCTGTTTTCATTCCTGCACGCCCTAAAAAATGACAGAAATTTTCTGATTTTTGATTATCATATTTATATACTTGTCGTAAAGCATGCTTGACAAGGAATCGTCTTGGTGTCAGTCTCATTAACTTCAGCACAACACCAATTAGACCACCCTTTCTTGAATATTTTCGATTAGCAGCTCCCTTTGCGACAAGATATTTTGCCCAAAAATATTGATTTACGCGTGCAAGTTTAGTATCTGGAGAATCATGCAATATAAATATATCCACATATACACCATGATGTATGTTCCAATTCTGTAAATCTTTCTCAATTAAAGTTGAATTATTATAACGTAACTTCGCTAATGTTACCATGCCATCAGCTGCACCCCATTCTTGTAGATAAAAATTATCCCTGTCCCCCGATTCAAGAAAATATTCTTTGAATTTACCATAATCATCTGGCCGCATGAATATATCAAGATCATCATCCCAAGGAATAAAACCCCTATGTCGAACCGCCCCAAGGGCACTACCACCCATAAGACAATAATCAATGTTATGCTCCTTGCATATCCTGTCAATATAAGCAGCAATATTAAGAATGCAATTTTGTAATTCCCAAATACCCCATGAGTCTTCATGAAGGGACATCAATTGTACCATACTATTTATAAAAATTTATACAACTTTGATTAACACTTGTTAGTTTTGCAAAAAAACACCATAGTTATATTTTATATCCCATACATAAAATAACGTAACGCCCAAATCCAACTAAAAGAATACTAACCTTAATTAGCCTTAGTAACCCCTACAATTTTTGCCGGATTACCACATATAATTGAATTAGGAGGGTATTGCCCTTTGACAATACTTCCAGCCCCTACTACAGAATTGTCACCGATAGATGTGCCTTTAAGAATAATACTATTAATCCCAATCCAAACATTATTACCTATTATTATGCATTTCGGACAATCTCTTCCAACTGTTCTATCCGAACTATTTACAATATGTCCATTATAATCCAGAATGACTACACCTGAAGCAATCCTACAATTATTACCAATTGAGATAAATTTACAGCAAGATATATTCACTCCATTTAAATTCACATTGCTACCAATAATCACTTTAGCATCTTTCGCTTCAAGCCGAATTTTAGTAGGATAATAATGACCCAGAACTGTACGTCTTCCGATATTAGAATTAGATCCGACACTTACCCCCCCCGTTTTATCTTTCATTGATATACGCGACGTTGGATAAATAATACTTCGGGAGGATACCGTTATATGACCTTTTAACTTACAATAAATTATAGTATAAAGGCGTAAAATGAATTTATAAATAGCTAAAATCATGAATTCTATTTCGTAAAATTGTTGATGAGATACCGTCTGTATGATCAAGATACACTACACTACAACCTAATTTCGCAAAATCCTTCTCGTATTCATCCCAGGAAGAAGTTCCTTTCCAATCTGACCCCACGAATACGACATCTACTCCAAGTTCTTTTACCATTTTGAGTTTATCCATATCTGTCTGATAGACAACCTTGTCTACATAACAAATCGCACCTACGATTGCTGCTCTATCTCTTTCATTAATTATCGGGAGTTTACTTTTACGTTTCTGGCAAAGCTCATCTGTAGTCACTCCGACCACTAATGTTTCACATTGTTCTTTGGCACGCTGGAGTATATTCAAATGTCCAATATGAAACATATCGAATACGCCAGTAGTGTAACCGAGTTTATACTTTTTCATGTTTACGATGTATTTCTAATGTCACTATTAATTTTCCTCACATTCCACTAATCTACAAAACAGGATTTAAAATCTTATCATAGATAATATATATGTTAATATTAATGCTTTTAATTTTACTTTCCACTCTTATAATAAAAATGTGCATCATCTCTATAAAGAGTGCCCCATTACACTAATAAACTATACTTGAATAATATTTTATGCTATTTATGGCAATCCTATTCCAAGTATATTCTGTAGATAATGCGACACATCTTTCAATATATCCTTTCATATCCTTACTATATATGTGAACTGCCCCTATTATTATATTTGCAAGTATTTCTGGATTTAAAGATGTTGTCCATCCACAATTATTGTTTTCTATAATGTCTGACAGGTTTGTTTCTGGAGTAACAATTGCAGGCATACCGTATGCAAGAGCTTCTAAAATAGTCAATGGCATTCCTTCCGATCGAGAAGGAAGAATCATAATATTTGATTCAAGTAAGATTTGATCTTTTTCTCGCCCTTTAACAATTCCATGATAAGAAACGAATCTTCCTAATTCATGTAGACGTTTTTCAAACCCATCAGGACTATATCCACAAAAATCAAAATGAATTTCACTCTCTATTGTAGAGTTGGAAATTATCTTCAACGCATCATATAGAACATCAAGACCTTTTCCATGAACATCTAATCTTGACAAGAAAAGGATCTTTATCTTATTCTTAGATTTATATTTAAAAATGTCAGCCACCGAATATCCCAAAGAAGATATTCCATTCGGAATTATTACATAGTCATCTTTGATCTTTTTAAAAATAGATTTTTGATGTTCACCTTCATTCAAGTAGACTAACTTTGACGCTTTTTTTATGAATCCATTAAATAATAAATGATTCGCCAACCATTTCTTTAACTTATGTTTCTTATAGTTATCTCTTGATGCGCCTCCATGAAAAGTAACTATATATGGAATCTTGCATTTACGAATAAATCTTGAATATTTTATATATTTAACAAAGTACAAGGA
>CAMWKM010000096.1 GCA_947174835.1 uncultured Prevotella sp. | reverse complement strand
ATTGTTAGTAGTTAAATAGTAAATAGTTAGTAGTTGATTTTTGAGTAAAATTAGTTACGGAAAACTCAATGGAGTGGCTGCCTGTATGTGGAAATATCGGTAGCCACTGTTTTTTTTCTTGTCTAAAATTTGTCACGTTGTTTCTTTTTTGTATCTTTGCAGACCGAATATCGGTAAACGATTTGAGAAAATGACTATGAAACGACTGCTATTTACTATATTATGTTGCCTGCTGCTCACATTGTCGTCTTTGGCCCAGCGTGGACATTTCTTTCCATCCGAACATTTCTCCAGTAGCCTGATCAGTGGCCTTTGTCAGGATCCTCAAGGTTCCGTATGGATAGCCACGGACTATGGTCTGAACCGTTTCGACGGTTATCGCTTTCAGACGTTCCTGCACGACGATGCCGACAGCACGTCGCTTTTGGCCAATGTCGTGGTGACGATGCTGTGCGACCACGAGGGTCGGCTGTGGATAGGCACCAACAAAGGTCTGGATCTCTATGATGCAGACCGGGGGGGGCAGTTTCGTCACTTCCCTTTCCCTGATGGTGTCTTGCCCCGTGTGAACAGTCTGCTTCAGCGTAAGGACGGCACTCTGCTGGTGGGCACTGCCGGCTATGGCCTCTACAGTTTGGCTTCGCCCGATGCCCGGTTGCAGCCCGTTTTGCCCGATGTGGAAGAAAAATACTTCAGTCGTTTGTTTGAGGACACGGAGGGCCGCTTGTGGAAGAGCGGTTTCGACGATCATATTTTCATGTTCCATAACGGCAAGACGTTTCGGTTCAAGTCGGAAAGGGGCATCCCGATGGCTATTTTCGAGTACGACGGCGAGGTGATGGCATTATGTCTGCACGGTTTGCTGGTCTTCCGCGACAACGAGCGTTTTGTGGATGCCGACATTGACATGAGTGCCGTTGCCGGCAAGGATGTCATTTTTACCCATATAGCCCGCAATAGCGATGGCATCATCTACATCGGTACACGCGGCAATGGCCTTTATCGTCTGTCCGGCCATCGGTTGCAGCGCGTCGAAGCCGGTGCCCAAGGCATCGATCAAGCCACCGTCAGGGTCAGCGCCATGATGTTCGACCGTCGTGGCAATCTCTGGTTGGGCTGCTTTCGCAAAGGTCTGCTTCTGCTGCCTCAGCAGCCCATGCAGTTTGGCAATTGGAGTTTTGAGAGCCAAGGCATCAGCCTCGGCAGCACCATCAGTTCGGTGTGCGAAGGCGATGCCGGCAGAGTGTGGTGTACGGTGCAAGGCGTCGGGGTCTATGGCTTCGATGCCCAAGGGCGTGTGGTGGCCCGTCCTCAGGCCCCCGATGCCGTGGAGTGTATCTATCGCGACCGCCAGCAACGCTATTGGGTAGGCACTGCCAGCGGCCTTTATGCCTACGATCCGCTGACGGGCCGTTCGCAGTTGAAGGTCACCTACGACTGCGACAAGTTCCACGACGTGACAAGCGATGCCGAGGGTCGTCTCTATATCTCCACTTTTGCGCGTGGCTTCTGTGTCTACGACCCGAAAACAGGTTCGTTGATGAACCACAATTTCAATGAGGAGAACGATTCGCTGAAAGGTCGCCTGTGCAACAACTGGGTGCTGGGCTTGGCAGCCGATGACCAAGGTCTCATCTGGATGGGCACCTCTTCGGGTGTCTCCTGTTACGATCCGGCCAACGACAGTTTCCGTTCACAGGGGTGGAACCAGTTGCTCGACGGTGTGGTGTGCTTCGACGTGTGCGAGTTGCACAGCGGAAAATTGGCCGACGGTCGTCAGTTGGACGGATGTATCGCCATCGGCACGGAGCAGGGCCTTTACCTCTACGATCGCAAGACGCGTCAGGTGGAGCGTTTCCCCGGCAGCGAGCAGTTGCAGAACAAAGTGATCAGCTACATCGTGCAGGCCAACGACGGCGACCTGTGGTGCTCTACGTCAATGGGCATCTGGCAGTATCAGCTGTCCAGCCAAACCTTTGTCGGCTATGTGGCAGGCAATGGTCTGACGCAGAAAGAGTTCCTCTATGGCGTGGGTATGCACACCGATGACGATCAGGTCTATTTTGCCCACAACGACGGATTCACCGTGTTCAGGCCCGGCGATGTGAAGAAGAAAAAATACACACTTGACCCCTTGCAACTGACGGCCTTCCGCGTGGGCGACCAGTATGTGCAGATGGGCACCGTCATTAATGATGTTGTGGTGACCGACCGCGCCGTTTTTGAGAGCGACCGCTTTACGTTGAGCTATCTCGACCATACGGTCACGCTGGCTTTCTCGCAGTTCAACTTCGATAATCCGGCCAACACCGTCCTCGAATATAGCATCAACGACGGTGAATGGATCCGTAATGCCAGTGGCCAGAACGAATTTACTCTGGGCCATTTGCAGCCGGGAACCTATCGCATTGCCGTGAGAGCCTTGCAGGGCACCGACTACACACCGGAGAAAGTGGTGGAGGTCGTCATTCGCGATCCTTGGTATCGCTCTCTGTGGGCCTATCTTCTCTATGCCCTTGCTGCCGCTCTGCTGCTGGGCTATGTGCTGTACACCTACCGTCGTCGCGTCAGCGAGCAGATGGACGAAGAGAAGATCAAGTTCCTCATCAATGCCACCCACGACATCCGTTCGCCCCTGACCCTGATACTCTCACCGTTGGAGAGACTGAAGAGCGCAAAGATCACCGATATGTCTTCCAAGGAAGAGTTGGAGGCGTTCAATACCTCAACCTTCCTGCCATCCATCGAGACCATTGAGCGTAACTCCATGCGCATCCTGAATCTGGTGAATCAGATCCTCGATCTGCGAAAGATAGACAAGCAGCAGATGCGCCTGCACTGCCAGCCGACAGAGATGGTCGGCTTTGTGCGCGGCATCTGCAAGATGTTTGAGTATGGTGCTCAGGAGCGCAACATCGACTTCCGCTTTGAGGCTGATGCAGAACAGATAGAGGCTTGGATTGATCGCAGTCAGTTCGACAAGGTGGTGAGCAACCTGCTCTCCAACGCTTTCAAGTATGGCAGCGAGAAGGGAGAAGTGAAGGTGATGCTTACCCACAGTGCAAATGCCTTGCGCCTGCAGGTGATGGACAGTGGTCAAGGGCTCGACGGCGACAGCCTGAAACACATCTTCGACCGCTTCTATCAAGGCAGCAATGCCCGCCAGTTGCACGTCAAGGGAACGGGCATCGGCCTGAATCTCTGTAAGATGATTGTCGATATGCATCATGGTCTCATTGATGCCTGCAACCGTAGCGACGGCCGGTCGGGCGCTCTGTTCACGGTGACGCTGCCCCTTGGCAATGCCCACCTGAAGCCAGAGGAGATGGAAGATGTGGCCTTGATGGCAGACGAAGAGAAGGTGGATGCGTTGTCCGAGCCTGTTGATGCCGATTCTGCTCCGGAGACAGAGGTTAAGCCCAAACGCCCAAGTGGACGCCATTGGGTGCTCATTGTCGACGACGACGAGGAAATCGTGCGCTATGTCTCGGCAGAGTTAGGCAAATACTATCGGGTAGGCACGGCTGCCAACGGCAAGGAAGGTCTGAAGGAGTTGCTGACCAACGAATATGATTTGGTGGTGTCGGACGTGATGATGCCCGAGATGGATGGCTTTACGATGCTGCGCATGATCAAGACCAATATGAATATTGCTCATGTCCCCGTCATCATGCTCACCTCGAAAGCCGATGTGCGTAACCGTCTGGAAGGTCTGGAGCATGGTGCCGACGCCTTCCTCGCCAAGCCTTTCGATATGAACGAACTGCGCATGACCATCGACAATCTGATACAGACGCGTATGCGACTGAAGGGAAAGTTCACCGGGGCTCAGCAACAGGCCGACAAGGTGGAGCAGCCTGAGGTGAAGGGTAACGACGAACTGCTCATGGAGCGTATCATGAAGGCAGTGAACAAAAACCTGTCGAACAGCGACTTCAATGTCGATATGCTCACTCAGGAGGTTGGCATCAGCCGCGCCCAGTTGCATCGCAAGATGAAAGATATGACGGGTATCTCCACCAGCGAGTTTATCCGCAATATCCGATTGGAGCAGGCGGCCCGTCTGCTGAAGGAGCAGAAAGTCAATGTCACTCAGGTGGCTTATGCCGTAGGCTTCTCCAATCTGGCCCATTTTTCTACCATTTTCCGCAAGCACTTCGGTATGTCTCCATCGGAGTATGCTGAACGAAAACGGTAAGATTTACGAAAATGAAAACTTATGAAACAAACGATAAAGCCCTTTCGACGGAAGGGCTTTATCTTTGCACCGTGATTCAAAGAGCGAAAGATTTTTGTAATCCAATATTTTTTATTTATTAACTAAAAACATTTAAACATGAGAAAAACTTACAAAATGTTATTTGCATTGGTACTGATGGTACTGGGTGCAATGAATGTAAGTGCGGAAGAGATCTCTCTGAAGGATATCCCTTACTGGTTCCATGCCAAGGTAGGTGGTGGACCTTGGGGACTTCAGATTGAGAAGAAAACGCAGATTACTCCGGGTGAAGAAGGTTGCTTCTGGGAGGTTGGCGTACCAAGTGCTCAGCCTTATGGTGACTCTGACGTGAGTTCTTTTGCCGACCTGTCTGATTTCGAAAAGTTGATCATCACTTTCACTGAGGGTGAGCCGCGTGTGCTGATGAACCGCGATGCTGATGACGGTCAGTTTGATGACAACGAGGAAAAAAGCCATCTGATAGACAATACCAGAGGTGGATGGTGCTCTAAGTACTTCTCAACCGAAGGTGGTGTGATGACTGTTGACCTGAAGCAGATGGTGAACGACAAGGGCTTTGCCCATCTGAACGCTATCAAGGCTAAGGGTTGGGGAAACACTATGACTGTAGAGAGCATGGTCGTTACCCGTAAGGCCGTGAAGCAGGTTGGTTGGATCAATATCCTTACCAATAGCGACATGGAGGGTACCGATGTTAGTTCGTTCCCTGTAGTTACTCAGGGCGGTGTTGACGGTGAAAGCGGTGGTACCGAGGATGCTACTATCGTAGACGGTGCCGGTGTTGACGGAAGCCGTGGTCTGGTGCTGAATGCTATGCAGGATGCTCCCCAGGGCTGGACAACTCAGCTCTTCGTGAAACTCCCCGAGGTATTGGCCGCTGGTACTAAGTGGCGCTTCTCTATGGATGTGATGTCTGATCCCGGTACTACTGTCGGCGGTGGCATTCATGCTGCTCCACGTAGTTGGATTGGCGGTGCCATCATTCCTGAGTTTACTACCAGTCCTTCTTGGACTACCATTACCGGTGAAGGCGAGATTACTCAGGAGCAGTTCGAGAAGGGCTTCCAGAGCATTGCTTTCGACCTGAACAACGATAAGGTTGCTATTGAGTATCACTTCGACAATATCAAGTTCGAGATCTATAAGTATGGTACTACCGCTGAGTTCCAGGATGACAACGTTCAGGTTGACTTCGGTTTTCAGACTAACATTCCTGAACTGTGCAAGGCAGCCGGTAAGAACCGTGTTCTGTTCCCCAACGAGACTGCTACGGTCAAGGTGAACGGCAAAGAAGTGGGAATCACCTCTGTAGAGGGCTTCGCTGATGGCCGTTTCTATATTTTCTTGGATGAAGCTGCTGAACCATCTGACGAGGTGCAGGTAATCTTCAACAATCCTGCCGGTGAGCTTCAGTTGGTATATGCCGGTGGTCCCAATGCCGGTCAGGCTATTCCTGCCGTTGACGAGATTGCCGATTACAATGGTGACCTTACCAATGTTGAGACCAACGACGTGTTCCCCTACACGATGCTGCCTCCTACGGTGGTTAGCGCTAAGCCTGAGCAGGGCTCGTTCAACATTGCTCCTGACTTGAAGGTGTTCACGGCTAAGTTCGACAAGAAGGCTGATGCTTCAAGAATTGTTGCTAAACTTGATGGTACTGCTCTGACCGTTGCTCCCGCTGAGGGCTTGGTAGAAGAGATTACCATGACCTATGCCGGTGCCGATATGGCCAATGGCAATCACACGATCAATATTTCAAAGATCTATCCTGAGGACGATGCTCTGGGTGAGGACGTGTACACCGATACTACATATGTATTCAGTGTTGGTGCTCCTGATGCTACCGATGTGCCTTACGATCTGATTCCTCTCAGCTATTTCGAGTCTTGTGGAGTTAATTCTGTTCCCGAGGGCTTCCTGCTTATTGCCGACGGCGGTGAAGAGCGTATTCCTGGCGGTGGCTACGGAAGTGGTGCCCGTGTGATGGAATTCGGTGCTGGTGGTGACTTCACCAGAGGTTTGTATATGCGTACATACTATGTAACTTATGGTACTCCATCTACCGAAGCATCAACTGCTGGTGATGAGAACCATCAGTTGAATATGACTGCAGGAAAGAAATATAACATTTCGTTCAATAGCTGTCAGTGGGCTGGTGCTGGTCAGTACATGAAGTTCCAGATTACGAAGGATGGCGAGGAAGTGTACTCTAAGGTTGTTGAGAACAAACCTGCCCTTGGTGAGAGCCGCAACGCTGTGACTGGTTCTACCTTAACCAGCATTGACTTTATTCCTGAGACTGACGGCAACTATGTGATGAACTGGATTGTTGTCAAGGATGCAGAAGGAACTCCTACGGAGAATGATTGGACCAACGGTGTCATTCTTGCTAATGTGAAGGTGAGCTATATTCCTGCCAGCTTCGGTACTGTTGAGACTCTGGCTGTCACTGAGGCTCTTGAGAAGGCTAAGAAGACTCTGGAAGGTTTGGCTGACGAGCGCTATGATGGTGCTGCTCAGACTGCTCTGAGCGAGGCTATTGCCAAGGTTGAGGCTGAGCAGAATACCTATACTTCTCCCTCTGAGTGCAACGAAGCTATCGCATTGCTGACCAAGACCAGCGATGACCTGAAGAATCATGCTGCTCTCTGCAACAACTACGATCAGTTGATCAAGGATGGTAGTGATGTTGTACGCCAGAACGCAGACAACAAGTTCAGTGGTCTGGAGTTGTATGCTCAGTTGAAGACTGTTGTTGACAAGTATCATGGTGTATCTGTGATGCAGAACGACGGTACTGAGGAAGAGCCCAACTGGCAGAAGCACTACACTTATGATGTCCTGAAGGATGATGCTCTGCTGAATACAGCTATTGAGGAACTGACTGCTGTCGTAAACGAGACGAAGAATATGTTCACCACCGGCGTGCCCAAGATGGAAACTACTGGTGTGGCTGCTTTGGTAGAGCGCCTGCGCTTGGGTGCTGAAGGTCTGAAGGCACTGGGTGTTGCTGAGGATGATGCTTTGGTAACACGTGCTCTCAACGCTATTGACGACGACGACGAGTTGGCTGAGGCAGTTAAGATTCGCACTAAGGCTGTTCTCTATGAGCAGTTGAAGAATACTGACAACACTCTGTTCGCTGCCGACGAGAACACCGGTATGACTCCTGAATACGAGATGACCGTGTTTGTCAAGAACCCGAACATGTATTCTCCCGCTTACTCTACAGAGGTTCCCGGTTGGGATAATATTACTGGTAACGCAGGTGCATGGAGCAGCTGGAACGGTAATCTGAACCATGGTAAGAATTCTCCATACGTTCAGGACTGCGCTTTGCATCCGGGTTGGCACGCTGTTGCTTCTACTGAGCAGACCATCATCGACCTGCCCGCTGGTGTCTACACCATCAAGATTCGTGCTAACGATAACAGTGAGACCACTGACGGTACCTATGCTTATGTGAAGACTTCTGAGACACCTGAGGTTGAAGAGGGTGCTGAACTTGACAAAGAGTACCACTATGCAGGCTATGCTGATGTTGCCCATTCTGGTTGGGATCTTGAGATCAACAACATCACAGTTACCGACGGTACTTTGACCCTTGGCTGCGCATGGGGTCCGGAGTCTCAGGCATTCTTTGATGAGTTCCATGTAATGCTGACTGCTCCTGCTGCTGGCTTCGACTATGCTCAGGCTTATGCAGACCACATTGAGACCGGTATCGAGAATACTCAGGCTTCTCAGGTGAAGGCTATTGAGCTCTACAACCTGGATGGTCGTCGCATCTCGAGCGCCCGTCAGGGTATCGTGATCGTGAAGAAGATCATGAGCGATGGTACTGTCCGTACCGAGAAAGTCGTTCGTAAGTAATCAAAAACTTATAACATCAATGTTTGCGGGCAAATATGTTGCAAGGCATATTTGCCCGCTTTCCTAACCAAAAGATTATGAAAAGATATATGTTGGCCATCGTGGCCCTGACGTTACTCTTGTTGCCTGCCAAGGCTGTTGTGAAGAATCCCATGCTTTGGGCCGATGTGCCTGATCCTGATGTGATCAGGGTGGGAGACACGTTCTATATGGTAAGCACGACGATGCACCTGATGCCTGGTGCACCCATCATGAAGTCGAAAGACTTGCAGAACTGGGAGACGGTGGGCTATGTGTTCGACCGTCTGACCGACTCACCGAAATATGATATGCAGGAGGGTACGGTTTACGGACGCGGCCAATGGGCCACGTCGCTGAAGTTTCACGACGGACGTTTCTGGGCACTCTTTGCTCCCAACGAGGGCGGTCCGATGGGCCAGACTTATATCTGCACGGCTGAGAAGGCTGAAGGTCCTTGGACCATCCATTCCCGCCTGCGCCATTTCCATGATGCCACATTGTTCTTCGACGATGACGGCACCCCATACGTGTTCTACGGAACAGGTCAGATGTGTCAGTTGACCCGCGATATGCAGAGTGTTGTGGAGGGCAGCGACCGTCAGTATTTTGAACGCGAAACCGACGAGCGTGGACTGTTGGAAGGAACGCGCGTCATCAAGCATCGCGGCACTTATTATGCATTGCTTATCAGTCATGTCTTTGCTCCCGGTCGCCATCGCCGTGAGGTGTGCTATCGCACCACCGACCTGAATGGCAAGTGGGAGAAGACTGTCATTCTGGAAAGCGACTTCGGTGGTTTCCCTCATGTGGGGCAGGGCACCATTGTCGACTCAGAGGACGGTGACTGGTATGGCATCATCTTCCAAGATCGCGGTGGCGTAGGGCGTGTGTTCACACTGTCGCCCGTGCGCTGGATTGATGGTTGGCCGATGATTGGCGACGAGAATGGAAAGGTGCCTGACACCATGCGTCCGTTGGTCAGCAATCTGCCTGCAACGGCTATCGTTCATTCCGACGACTTCTCTTCGTCGGAATTAGGTCTCCACTGGCAGTGGAACCATAACCCCATAGACAAGGCTTGGTCGCTGACAGAGCGTCCGGGCTTCCTGCGACTGCGAACCGGTCGCGTGGTGCCTAACCTGTATCTGGCACCGAACACGCTGACCCAGCGTATGGAGGGCCCCAAATGTACGGGTGCCGTCACGCTCGACCTTCGTAATATGAAGGATGGAGACTGCTGTGGTCTGGCTGCCTTCAACGGCGACTCCGGTGTGCTGACCATCAAGAAGCAGGGCAAGAAGTATGTCCTTGAGATGAGTGAGCAGTCGGTGACACTCACCGAACGTGAGAAAGCTGTTACCAATGTTGACGAAAAAGTAATAGAAAAGATAGAACTCCACTCACCGTCAGTCATCCATCTTCGCATCGACGGTGATTTTAACGTAGGTCGCGATATTGCTACCTTTTATTATAGCCTCGACGGTGAGCAGTGGAAGGAGATCGGTACTGCCGAATATAAGATGCGCTTCGACTACCGTCGCTTCTTCATGGGCACGAAATATGCCATATTCAATTATGCTACGAAGAAGCAGGGTGGCTATGTGGATGTAGACAGTTTTGACTATCAACGTATAGGATAGTGCATAGAAGAGAGAATATGATAGTAAAGAAAATAATGTTTTTGTCGCTTATCGCGCTGTTTATGTGGACTGGCGACATTCAGGCACAGTCGTTGCAGTTCAGTCAGCCACATGGTTTTTATGACCAGCCGTTCACGTTGCAGATAGATAATGCCGAGGGTAGTTCTGCTTTGCCTGCCGGTGCGTCTATCCGCTACACGCTCGATGGTAGCGAGCCTACTATGCAGAGTGCCATCTATACTCAGCCGCTCACGGTGAAGGGAACTACCATCCTGCGTGCGGCTGCCTTGGATGATACGGGGTTCGTTACGCCTATCATCACTGCTACTTATCTGTTTGTCGACGATGTGCTCCGCCAGAGCAATACGCCGAAGGGCTATCCCTCGGAATGGGGCAGCTATGCTCAGATGTCTGGCACGGCAATAGCCGACTATGAAATGGATCCTGAAATGGCTAATGATGCCAAGTTGCGTCCGAAAATCATTGAGGGGCTGAAGTCGCTGCCTGTGCTGAGCATTGTCACTGACAAGGATAATCTCTTCAGTCATGAGAACGATCCAGACCGAGGCGGTATCTATATCTTCACGGGGCCTCCTGTGGGTGATGCTACCGGTCATGGATGGACACGTCCTGCCAGTGTAGAGATGTTTGGGACAGGACAGTCGTCGCTGGATTTCTATACTACCTGTGGCCTGCGACTGCATGGCGGTCATGGCCGACTGGCAGAGAAGAATCCCAAACATTCCTTTCGTCTGGTCTTTAAGGAGAAATATGGTCCCAAGACGCTGAAATATCCTCTCTTCGGAGAAGACGAACCATCGAAGTTCGACCAGTTGGTGCTGCGCTGCCACTTCGGTAACGCCTGGCAGCACTGGGACGAGGGAAACCGACAGAAAGCGCAGTACACCCGTGACGTGTGGGCGCGTCGTATGCAGCGCAAGATGGGACGTACCAGCGTCAATGCTCTTTACGTCAATTTGTTTCTCAACGGAATGTATTGGGGTCTCTACAATATAGCCGAGCGTGTGGACGAACAGTATGGCAAGGATCATTTGGGTGGTCAGAAGAGCGATATAGACGTGGTGAAGATTGAGGAGGACGGCGGCAACCATATTGAGGCAAGCGAGGGTGACCTGACGGCTTGGAACGAGATGGTCAGTACGGTTGCTGCTGCCACTGACGATGCTGCTTATGAGAAACTTGATACATTGCTTGATATCAGTAGTTTCATTGACTATATGCTCATCAACCAATATGGTGGAAACACTGACTGGGATCATCATAACTGGTATGCCGTGCGTCGTCGTGGAACCGACAGTCAAGGATTCCGCTTCCTGTGCTGGGACAGTGAGATTATTCTGGAGAATCCTAACGGGAGCGTGCTCAGCACGAACAACCGTGGTTGTCCCACCGGCATCTTCAATGACTTGATGCGTAACAAGAAGTTTGCCACCCGCTACATTGAGCGTGCCAAGGAGGTGCTCACCGATGACGGCCTGTTGGGTGAGCGATCGGTGGTCAGTGTTTGGGACAGTCTCTATCATACCATTCAGACGGCTATCTATGCCGAGGCTGCCCGCTGGGGCGACTACCGGCGTGATGTGCATCGCTGGCAGTCGGCTGGTACTCTCTATACGGTCGACAATCATTATATGACAGAGCGTAATCGTCTGCTCAATAACTATTTCCCCGTGCGTACCAATAACGTGCTGAGCAATATTCTGAACAACTTCTATATCGACGACTTCGAGGCACCTGACGACTGGATACCGTTGCAGGCTTCGATGTTCCACGAATGGGACGGTTCGGGTGCTGACGCACAATGTCTTGATGTGCCTGTCTATATTGACTGGAACATGGG
>CAMWKM010000095.1 GCA_947174835.1 uncultured Prevotella sp. | reverse complement strand
GCGGCGCCCGCGTCAGCTGTCTATCAGAGACTATTTTATAATATATATAATAATATAATTTTACTCTGTTTTTTTGGATGCCATATCGGAAAATCCTTAATGCAGCAATGCAACAATGCAGCAATGCAACATTTGCGTTTGTCCCCAGCTTGCGAGGGGCGAATGAGGCACTTGCGGAGGGCAAGTCTCGCGGATGCCCTGTGTGAATGGGCGATTCACGTTTTTTAAGACGCGGAGGCGGTTTCTTTAACAGATTTTTACGAGTTACAGAATGCCGATTTTTGGCTCTTGGCGAAAAAGGCAGTACCTTTGCACTTGTCAATCGCGAAAGACATACAACGAAGTTTAACCATCAAAAAAAACACACGAGAAGAATCATGACAAAATTGATATCATATACGACTTTCTTATCCCGAACTGACGTATGTATTGATTATTCTATGGGGAAAAGATAATACTTGCGTTGCGGATTGTAGTCTATCATCCACTGGTCAGCTACAATATGACTATCCAGGGCACGAATAATGAGCGTATGACTACCCTTTGCAAGTTCCACCGGCATCTCGCGCACAGCCTGTCCGCGCAGCACATTCTGCTTCCATCCTTCCGAACGGAACTTCTCCTTCAGCGTATATACCACTGGCTCTTCCCCATCAATGCTCACACTATAGCGCAGGTCACCGCCATCATTGGGTTGTGTGGGTATCATGGCGGTACGTAACACAGCCTTTCCGTCACGCTCAGCCGTAAACTCATACGTCAGCATACCGCCCTTTGGCAACGCTACGGCATTCATACTATGACCGAGCATCTGAACCGTGATTGCACCAACCGAAGCCTGCGTATAGTCACAGGCATTGCGTACAATGGCATCCTCGGCGTCTAACTGATGCTGACGGCGCGGTTTCCTCACATCGCGGACAAACTCTTCGCCCACCTCAGCATCACTTAACTGCACAGGCAGCGGAGGCATAGCATAAACCGGCAAGTCACGCGGTGCCATACTCATGGAGCGGTTCCACTTGCCGCCCGTCATGGTCGTATTGTAAAGTTTGGTCAGATGAACGATTTCCTTATAAGCATTGATACTACGGGCCGTGGCATTGCGTATGGCAGCAGAGTTTGAAACGCCAACCATAGTGTCGGCGGCATACTCCCGTGCACGCTGCGCTTCAAGTATCTTTCGGGCATGAGCGTCGGCAGCAAAGACAGGATATTGTATGGCTGCAAAGTAGGCATCACGCAACTCCGGACGTATGAACGCTTCAGTCTCACGAACAATACGACTCACCTCAGCATAGCGATCAAGATAACGATCAAGTTCACCACCGAAAGCCGTCGTACTAAATTCGGAATTGACAATGGGGCTCAATCCACGGGCATAGATCTTCTTGTCAAGCTCCACTTGGCTCCAGCCCATAAATTCCGGGCGACGCTCACCACACAGTCGGTAGAACTCATACATTGCGGGGAAGAGACGATTACCTGCTTCTGTACCAAATTGGCGACAGAGCCATGCCCGATAATGGTCTGTTATGGTAGATGCCGACACACAATTGATATTCCATGCCATATCAAGGAATAGTTCAAGGTCATAGCCCGCTACCTTGGGATCATGGACGTTCACAATCCACACCTTACGAACATGATGGTCATAAGCCTCGCGCATCTCGTTGTAGACAAGTCCCGGTTGCGTCGTCGTGAGCCACAGATAGTCATGCGGTCGTCCCCAGTAACTCAGGTGATAATATACCCCACCACCCCCTTTTCGCTGTTGTTCACAGGAATCCGACAGGCGTGTCATATAGCCATAGTTGTCATCACACCACATCAGCGTAACGTAATCCGGCACACGCAGTCCACGCTCGTAAATGTCGAGTACTTCCTTATACGGCACAAACACCTGCATCTGCTTCTCGGGAGCACCAATATGTTTGCGCAACAACTTCTGTTGGTCGTCAATAACCTGCTGCAAAGCCGTCTGCTTCTCATCCATCGTCTTGACACCCTCCATCGACCCGTCATGTATTCCACGCATACCAATGGTAAACATATTACCTCCAGCCGAACCTTTCACTTCCTTGAGACGTTCTATCCAGTAGTCTTGCACAGCCTTACGGTTGGTAATATAATTATAGCGGCCACGCTCTTTCTCGTTCCACTCACCCACATTGTTACGCAACAACGGCTCACAGTGTGACGTACCGATAGCAATACCGCAACTGTCAGCTACGGCCTTGGCACCTTTAGTGAAAAAGAAAGCTTTGGTTCCAGTATGCATACCCGGCCAAATGGCATTGGCACGCAGGCGGAGCAGCAACTGAAACACTTTTTTATATGTGCGCGCTCCAATCTGTCCAAACTCACTCGGCTCATACGTGCCACTGCTCCATGGGCGCAGTGTCCAGTCCTCATCGTTGAGGAACACACCTCGATATTCCACCGATGCCCCCTGCAGGGTACGATAGTTACTATCAATAGTAAGTCGTGTCCGTCGCTCCGGTACCACATCGCCCCACCATATCCAAGGTGAAACACCCGCCATACGCGACAATTCAAGAATACCGTATGCCGTACCACGTCCGTTTGCTCCGACAACAGTTATATGATGATCAATGACAGAGATATGAAAACCGTCAGTGAGCACCATCAGGCTGTCAATGGGTACTCCCTGACGTTTCAAATTATTCAACACTGCATCTGACACGCGGTCTGCTTCGATGATATTTATCGTTGCATTCTTTTCTGCCAAACCCGCACGCGTCCCTGTGACAGCTTCAATATCACTGCAGAACATATCGGCAGCCGTGTACACCACCGGATCTACTCCCTTCTTTATATTATATGTAACGGGAGCACAACCATCGTACCACTCTATGGTATCTGCCGCAACCGACAGACAAAGCACCTGTAACAAAATGCCCAATATGACCTTTTGCCGTAATATGTTCATCATCATTATTGTTTGGTTAGTTAGATGTTTCGCCCAATTATACAACCTCTGCAACGACTTCGATTTCCACCAAGGCTCCTTTCGGCAAAGTCTTAACAGCCACAGCGGAACGGGCAGGATATGGCTCTGCAAAAAACTCTGCATAGACCTCATTCATATCAGCAAAGTCATTCATATCAGCCATAAAGACTGTCGTTTTCACAACATTTCCCATATTCAGGCCGACCTCTTCCAAAATAGCCTTGACGTTGGTCAGCGACTGACGGGTCTGCTCCTTGATACCTCCCTCAACAAACACACCGGTCTTAGGATCAATGGGAATCTGACCTGAGGTATAAACGAGATTTCCTACTCTAATGGCCTGACTATAAGGCCCGATGGCAGCAGGTGCCTTCTTTGTGCTAATTATTTCCATAACGATCTATTCTTATTGTTTATGCTGCAAAAGTACAAATATTTTTCATAAAACCAGCAAAAAACTTATAAATTCACACCTCTGCTTAGGAATAAGAAATCCGTAACTTAGAAAAAGCTGATAAATGGCATCGCGACCACTCATACCGCTTATCGGATAGTTAAATAAAACGATATACAATATTTATTAACAATAACCAAAATGCATAAAAATAAGAAAGGCCAAATTTTGACCTTCCTTATTTTTTTATATGATTCCAAAGGAGTTAACGAGTAAGCATAACTTTAGCCGCACTCTCATTTGCTCGGTGAGAATTATTTGCGACTTGCACTGCTACCATTCTCATATTAGAATTAAAAGATCTGATTTGTTCCTCAGACAGTTTATTTGAACTTGGTTTAGCAGAAGATAGTACATTAAAGTGTTTCATGTTGAATTTATTAATGAAGATTGTTGAACGAATTAAAATTCTGTGAAAATTTGAATGGTAATGTCTTAAAATCATGACTTTGTTTGTCATAGATGTCTGCATCACCGTCTTTTGTCTTAATGATTATGGAATTATACATATCCTGTTTTCCAGAAGTTGCATCCATCAGTATTATATCATTGACTTGGGATGCCTTAAATGAAACACCATCCGAGATTTCTGTGACCCAAATAAACTTTGGCATATCCAATTCTACAAAGGCTTGCTTCTGTTCTTCCGAAAGGGAATCGTTTGTCATGACATACTCTCGATAGCTTCTACTTGATGTTAGGAATGTTCTGATGACGGAGCCATCATCATATCCATAGCAATAGACAAGATTCAAAGCAGCTTCAATTGCGATTTCCGCATCAAGATAAATCTTCTGATGTAGCGGGGCAACAAAATGAGTAATCTTCATGCCGTCCCAGTCAGGTTTTCCATAATACGAGCATGGATTCGTATAATTCATCACCTGATAACAGGTTACATTATCATCGTTTACAACAAACTCATCAATGCTTTTATTCCATTCAAAATAAGTATGCCCTTTAACAACTACAGGTTGAAGAGCTACTGCATTTCTATCAATAGCTTTACGTCCTATACATGCGACTGCATGTCCAAAGGTTTTTGACTCAATACAAAGAGCCAAAGGAATTCCGCTTTCTATATAACAAGACATGATTTCTTTGAACTTTGGATTATCTTTATCATACACCCTGCATGCCAAACCTTGATTCTGAAGTGACAATGAAATCTGTTGAAAATTCAATCCACGGGATGGAGTCTGTCGTTCAAATGATGAATCATTTAAAGATGCAAGAATATTATGCCCCAATGGTAATGAATATATGTTATAACGATTTGCCAAATATGACATTATTGCCCATATAGTTGTTTCCGCACATGTCATCATCTCTCCATCCTGTGAAGAATGAGGGAAACCACATACAGAAACCTTGGTTCCCAATACCGTAGAGGCCACATCCGTTTTACAAAGCAGTAAATTGCTGCCAACAGACTTTAAGGCCTGAGGAGACACGACATTTCTACCTATGCAAGAGCAACCCAGAGGTCTGAGTACGACGAACCCCAGATAATTATCTTTAAGTTTTTGAATGTCGTCTATAGAATGTGTAATGGTATCATCTATTACTTTATTGCACAATGACAATCTTACACAATTCTTCTCAAAAGATCTTAATTTGGTAGAATAAAAATGATAATAAAGATCTCTATAGGTTTTATCAATATAATCTGTTTCTGCAATTATTGTCAAGTCATCATTGAATGGCGTCAAAAACCGCAAAAGACGCGAATAAGCGTCATGTTGCATACGCGCATCGTTTGGATTTAGGTTCTCCAAAATAAATTTTGATATGTCGGAACCTTGTCCACTACGTAATTCTGATATACTTGATATGCCGATTTCCATCTAACCAATGAATAATTCATGTCTATTTGAAGATGCAAAGGTAATAATTATTACTCAAATAATAAGCAAATACTCTTTCTTTTTAACAGAATATCATCAAATTATCGATTTGATATGCAACGTCCGTCCATTTCAATGGAATTTTGGCCTAATATTCAGTACAGTTGGTGTGTCGAAAGAACCAAATATAGTGATGGGGAATTGAATGGCTGTTGATTTGAACTTGGGTTTCAACTCGTCATCTTTACATCATACTGCACATGAATCTCAAAAATTATTTCAATCAAAATTAGCCGCTTTATTGTCAACGATTTTTCAGAAACGAGATAGCAATGACAAAATTGGAGGCTATCATAAATGACAGCGACCTGCCAATCATCTACAGCCCCCAATGGAAGAATTAAGCGACAATCCCTACCAGTAGTTTATTACTTGTCGCACTGAATGAGAAAGCAAAACCGTCAGTAAAAAGTTACAGACAAGATACGCATCATTCTCCGTAACTTTTCATAGTTTTAGTCGCTATTCTCAATTGCTTATAATAACATTCACCAAATATTGATTACCATTCTATTTTATATTGTACATCAGGTGCTCCTTCTTTTTTCATAGTCACTAATCCTGTTATACTATTAAAACTCCATGAGGTGTAATCTTCGTAGCAAAGGTTACCATTATAGTCATATATATCGAAGATTTTCTCAGTTTTGAAAAGCATAGCGTATTTACCCACTGGAGAATAGGGAATGAGATATGAATGACCGAGAACAGTTTTTAGAACCTTACCTTGATTATCTACGAGATAAGAGGCTCCGTCTTTTGCACACCATGTACGACCTTTGTAAAAATCAGCAATAGCCGTTTGATAAATCATGGGAACAGCTTCATTACCCTTATCATCAATAAAGCCACATCGTTCTGTAACTTTTGAGACCACCAACGAGCGGCCTTCATGGTACGGGTAGGCCACACTATATTTACCGTATGGTATAACAAGTTGCCCATTTTCATTGACAAATCCAGCCGACATGGTTTTAGTATCAAAAGACATCATCAGTCCAGACTGAGCAGGCTGTTTACATCTTAGCATCCACTCATATAATGATGGATAATGAGCATAATCCATCTTTTTTTCATACAAAGGAAACTTCGTAGCAAGTTTGACGGCATTTTGATTGTTTGCAAAGTAGTTTTTAGCAATAAACCATGTAAGTTCTTTATCCCTTACATTTTTGTCTAAGAATTCGCATCCCTGCTTCTTGATTTCCATGACAACCATATAATACTGAGCATCAAAATTTCCGAAATCGGCATAAGCTAGTTTGCGAAACATCTTAAAAGCTTCATCATATTTGCGATTCGAATATAATTCAAGAGCCTTACCTACAGAATTATCGGATGAATAATCAATAATTTTTGTTATCTTCCCATCTCGGACATAAAAAATGTCTGTGATGTTATAAACCAGTTTTCCACTCAGTGCCAAATCTGCACTAACGAAAATAGGTGGAGTCTCATTTTTAAATGCCGTCGGTTCGACAAAATCTGACCTTTCCTTAATATTTGACATCTCATATTTTTGCCCTTGCATAATAGCATCTTGAAAAATATTCATATACGATACAATTTCTTGTGTGCCATTTGTCAGTAGTTTAGATTGGTCATTTGCAACAGCATCTTGAGTTATCTTATCGTCAACAAGACACTTAATTTTTCCTTTTGCGAAATTTATAGCTTGTTCATGATACTCTATTTCGTCTGTACTACACCATTGTTGCATAGCATGACCAAACTTCTGAACTACGCTTACTGGCTGTTGTGCTTTGATGGGAATGGCAAACATCGTTGATAATACACATATAATAATTACTCTTTTCATCTGTTATAAATATAATTAAGAAATTCTGCTTTTTCTTTGTCTGTTACTCTCTCTAAAGAATTAATCAACCATCCTGCATTATAAGCGTCTCGTTCAAAATAGCTGATAGAAAATTTATATTCTGGAACCTGGAAAAACATAAACTCCAAACTTTTCACATACTCAATCTCCAATTGTCCTGTATTGACAAATGCATAGAATACCGATGTTTGGTCAATAGAAAATTGCTTTTGTTTATAGTTCAAAATATAATCGTCCTTTTCGGTCGTGATACGTCGCAATGACATAAAATTAGTTTCATGGTCATCCGGCATTAACATGATGGATTCCTTCTCCAATGAAGGCTTCAGGCTGAAAATATTTCCCTCTGCCTTCGCTATTACCCATTTGTAAAGTTTCCCATATCGATTTTCTACATTCAAATAGAGTGTGAAATCAACAGGTTTTCCTTTAAATGTCCCGTGACAGGTGGCTTTTGCTATCCATGTAGTATCATTATAATTTATTTGTACACTATCTTGCAGGACTTTATGGGCAAAAGATTTTGCTTCCATAAAAGCAGAATCCTGTAGGGATTTGAACATCTCACCGTTGAATAGTACCAATAGATTCTTGAAGTCAGCATCTTGAGAATCTGCCTTTATATCTGACCTCATTGCTTTCCCATTGAATCGTTCAAAGAATTCGTCTACAAGTTTTATCCTTGCGTCATAGAGATTATTATCTAATAAGTTACCTAAGACCTGTGCGTTGGAGTAACTTGTTGCCAATAGCATCAAGACTCCCCCTATTAATTTTTCTATTCTTTTCATGTTTGTATGTTATAGTTACTATCATATTTCCAAATAATGGAACCCATTCCGTACCATCTTCTGTTTCGTTACTAACAATTGGAAGTTTTACCTGTGAGTAGCCAAATTCTTTAATTGTATTTAAAGTAGTCATCTCACCATTAGAATATATAATGCCCAGAGTGTCTGCTTTAATCAGAACATAATCCCATTTAGGAATCATTATTGAGTCTATAGATACAACTGACATTGAAGGGACAGAAAGAAGCCAATTAAAGAATGTTGAAACATTCATTTCTTTTGTTTGATTTCCTTCTCTTATTATAAGCACTTGGGCATCGTCAGAAAATAAGTTTCTTGCAATTCTGGAATATTGAGACTTTTTCTGATTGGTTTGTTTATTGTTGCACAAATAAGATATACATTCGGATAATTGCCAGATTCTTTCTTTTGTCCGCCTCTTGAAAATCATTTCCAATCGTCGGATGATTTCAGTGGAATCTATTAGGGCGGTATCGCCTTTGTTCAACGTAGTTTGTATAGTAAGCGAGGATAGTGGTATTTTTATACGAGTAGTCTGTGCACTGCAATAAGCAATGCACAGACATAAGCAAATATATAAAATAACTATTCGTTTCATAATCGCTGTGTATCGGTAGCCGTTACATCACCTAACATTACGATATATTCTTCGCCATCTTCTGTTTGCTCAACTTTAACATAACATTTTACACGTTTACGCGTAATGTCTTTGTAGACAGGGTGGCCATCACGATAGCCACAGAATGATTGTTCAAAATAGACAGTACAAACATAAGTATCATCGCTAATAGGCTGCAGTTCGCTAACTTTCATTGCTGAAACATCTGTTGTCTGCATGACGACTTTTGAATAGCTAAGGCGATTGATCAAATTGGAAAAGTAAGTTCTCATCAGATAAGAATATGGATTTTTGCGACTCACAGACGTTACTTCCATAGTTACCCCATCACGAATGCGACCATCCTCTTCATAGGAATTTCCTTGCCCAATAAATAAGTTTAATGCCGTAATGCGATAATAGCGACGGTTATTTACTTTTTGCTG
Source organism: uncultured Prevotella sp. (assembly GCA_947174835.1). Classification (GTDB taxonomy): domain Bacteria; phylum Bacteroidota; class Bacteroidia; order Bacteroidales; family Bacteroidaceae; genus Prevotella. The sequence goes on along the minus strand of CAMWKM010000095.1, from coordinate 2,871 downwards.
AGGATTGGCCATATACTCAATATAGTCACACATTTGTTTTACTTTATCTGCACAACGACGTTTTATCATTTCGTCGGCATTACTTTGGGCTTGAACAGCTATGCAAGCCAGCAGCATTACCGCTGCCATTACAGTTTTCAAAATATTCTTTTTCATAAGGATAGCCTATTTTTTATAATATTCACGTACTCGCATCTCGGAAAGTCTATCATCGGAAGTAAATTTACTATCAACAGGCACGACTTTCAATAAGATTCTACTTGTAGATATTCTGTTGAAGAAAACATCCACAGATTCTTTGTCTATTACTTGATCTATATCTTGCCCCAAAACTTTAATCGCTGCATTAGCAGTAAAGATTTTCTTTAATTCGTTTGCAAGTGCCACGCGCTTTTCTAATGGGACTTTTTTGTCTATGATATAATCAAAGTATTGTGATAGCGTGTTGTTACCATCATCAGTCCGTTCACCCTGTTGTGTATTGTCTTTCTTTTCAACTTTCTCGTCTGGCTCATCGCGCTGCTGTTGTCTTGGCTGGGACGCAGACGAGATATTGGGATGAAAAATTGGTGTTTGTGTCCCTGGACGACGCATTTCCTTATTTACTTCTTTTACATATAAACCGACTTCATTGAAAAAGGATTCCCATTCTATTTTTCCACTTTCGACTCTTTGATTGAAAAGGTCTATAAAACAAGCTGTATAATCATCCAAGCCTCCGAAATCTTCAAAACCAACAGCGCCCCAGGAAGATTCACTTGGAGATGCAGAAGTTGCTATCAAATCACCTGTATTTTCCAGAAACAACTCTTGAATTGCCTGAACACCGGCACTTGCCACAAAGGCATTACCATAATTGACTGTTGTATGGAATGACGGTGCACTCTTTATCGTCATGTTCGGATCTTTCACATTACAGCACATTCCAATCGTTATAGTCAAACGGGCGCCTTTTGACTTCAAAGTATTGTGAACCCACTCCAATGGAATAAGCCTGCTATCAGAATCTTGTGCCAAAAACATTTGGGGGAATGGGTGAATGTTAACGTCTTCTTTCTCTGGCCTACCACCGTGTCCGATGTAATAAAACACAACAATATCTTCGGGGTCACAATTGAGATTGTTCACTGCTTTTTTACAATTCTCAGGCGAGGTAGATGTGTCCCAATAGTCTTGAATATCTGAAGTATAACCCTTTTCTGCCAAGGCTGCGTTTACCACATTGATAAACTTGGAATAAAGAACTTTACGGCCAACCTTATCCATTTCTCCAACCCCGCGTTGACGCCCCAATTCATCATACCATTTATCCGTTGTATCAACAAACGTAAGCCAATGTATTGTCTTGGCATTAGCTGTCATTGTAGAAATAGCTACAAAAATCAGTATCAATGTCTTTTTCATTTTTCTTGTTCTTTTAAGATTTCAATAAGTTTTTGATTCTCAGGGAATGCAAGAAGCGCATATTTCAATATCTCAACATTTAGCAAATCGAACCTTCTCAAAGGTTTGTTGTCTTTGTCTATGAGCATCCATTTGTGAAGCCTGAAATCATATTGAGCAGTAATCGTTTTTTTCTTGGAAGTGAATTTTACAAAAAGATAAACATGGAACTGTCCAAAAACTTCTGTATCTGTTGCATAGTTACAAGAGTCTGCTACCAAATATCGAATAATGGAACAGTCATTGTTTCCCAATTTTGTTATTGTTGCTGAGTCACAACCAATCTCAATCGTATTGGCTTTTAAGATGATATTCGAAATACTATCACCGATAGCCTTTCTGAGCATTATCTCACTTCTGTGCATTGGTGAATAATCTTTTTCACTCTTCTTATTTTTTGCAGAACAAGAAGTCGTTGTGAATAATAAAACCAAAAGCTCTATTATCATCAAATGTCTCATAAAATTTGCTGACATCATAGTAAATATTTTTTAGAATCCAAATGATGTGTAAAGATTCAATGTACCATGTTTAGAGGAAAAACCATCGTATGGCTTTAATGTTTCATTAAGCGAGAAATCGCTATTGAAATAGTCGAAGAAATCATGTTCATAACGCAATTGAATAACAAAGTGAGAATAGGAATTAATCACACCAATACCAAAGACTCCCGTAACTCCGTTGTTCAAAGATTTCACGTCATCATAATCACCTTTTGCAGAAAGTACATAATTATATTTGGCACCTGCTTCAACAACTACGTTAAGGGTATTTCTTGTGAAGTCCCCTAATCGGGTTTTTAGCAAGACAGTAGGTACTACCATTTGTTTCTCATAATTGGCATAATCGTCTTGCCCAGGAAACTTTGAACGCCAAGTCTGCTTTTCATAATCCACCTGAATATCAAAGCCGATAGGACTGACATACGACAAATACCCGACATGATAGCCAATAGAGTAGTTGCGTAAGCCCCAGTCTGCCCATTTTACTTTAACATCACCTGCTGGGGTGTCAATATCTTTCACGCCATCGAAGCGAGAACGGAAAGAAGGAATCCACCAACGGTTCTTATTCCAAAACATTACGCCTTCTTGTTCTGCCGAACCAAAGCCATATGCTTTTAGATTCTCAGCAACCCAACCATAAGCGTTATTTGTTGTGGTAATAACTGGTCCATATTCCCACAGACCTCTTGACACCTGTGCTTTTGCTATACCCTGTATCAGGAAAAGTGAAAAGAAAATTAATAGATTCTTCTTAGATACTTTAAATAATTGTTGTTTCATTGTCTTAATGTTTTGACAACGAAAAAGGCGTCAACCATTCGATTGCTTATTCCCAACCTTTAGGTTACCGCCAAGTGACCATGCATGTAAACAAGCAAGAACAGTCCACGCCCCAACGGACGTGAACCTTCCGAACTGCTTG
>CAMWKM010000094.1 GCA_947174835.1 uncultured Prevotella sp. | reverse complement strand
ATGTTGCTCATTGCAGTCAGCAGGAGCATCAGTGTCATGATGATTTTCTTCATGGGTGTTATAATTGTTTTGTGAGACATTTCTGATGGGTGATGCACGAGGGTAACTCAGCTTGGTAGTGAGTTACCATGATGAGAGTCTTGTTGTTACGCTGGCAGAAGGTGTTGATAATATCCTTGGCCAATTGTTGCCGGTGGGCATCCAGACCGTGCAACGGCTCATCAAGGATGAGTAATTCCGGGTCTTTGACAAAAGCGCGTGCCAGCAGCACCATGCGCTGTTCGCCGCTTGACAGAGTGAGAAACGGGCGATCGGCCAGATGGTCTACGCCAAACAGCCACATCCACCAGCGGCACAATTGTTTTTCTTCTTCGTTGGCGCGGGTGTATAGTCCCACGGTGTCTTTCAGTCCACTGGCAACAATCTGTAGGCTGGGCAGGTTGCGTTGATAGGAACGATGCAACTCTGGTGACACATAACCTATGTGTTTCTTGATGTCCCAGATGCTTTCGCCTGAGCCGCGTTGATGGCCGAACAAGGTGATGTCGCAGGCATAGGCCTGAGGATTATCGGCACAGATGAGTGACAATAGGGTTGATTTGCCACTGCCGTTCCGTCCTGTCAATGCCCATCGCTCACCGTTGCGGATGGTCCAGTCCAGATTATGCAGGATAGTCCGACTGTCATAGTGGATGCTAACCTGATGGAGATCAGCCACAATATCAGACCAATAGTCGTTGTCGTGGGGCTTTAGGCTGAACAGGGCCTCGCGTTTTTCGTCAGAGAGTGGGGTAGGAGCACTATGAAAAGTCGTTTCGTCGGTCATCCAAATGGTCTCTGTCACATAGTCGGGCACATCTTCGTTGCGCGATAGTACCAGATAGAGCGTCAGTTCTTGCTCACAGACCAGTTGAAAAAGTAGTTGTTTCAATTGCTCGCGTGTCTCAGCGTCCAGTCCAATAAAGGGATTATCAAGAATCAAGGTACGTGGACGGGCCATCAGTGTCTTGATGAGTTGAAACTTGCGCAACTCACCGCTTGACATCGTGATAACATATTTGTCAAGCAGGGGCTTCATTCCGAAAAGTTCGTAGAGGTGACGTTGCTGTTGGCGGCGCTCCTCATTGTCGGGGCCAGTCAGCAGGAATGAGCGTTCCAACGCCTCACCTGTGGTAGGGGTCTCGGCATCTATGTCGTGCCGGTTCCAGCGCAGTTGCAGGTAGTAGGACTTATCGGTGGCTGCACCATACGAATCGCAGAAGGCGATGTAGCGCACACTGTCGCTGGCCAACTGCTTGCGTAGCCGGTCAACATATTGGGTTTTGCCGCTGGCATTGAGCCCGATTATTGCTATGATTTTTTGCCGGTCCATATTTTTTCTTGGTTCTTGTTGACGAAATCTTTCCAGCCTTTGTAGTGGGGGGCATTGCTTTCGGGACGGCTCATCTGCAGGAAATGGCAATAGGCAGCTGCCAGTGCGTCGGTAGCATCCATAAAGCGCCCCATCTCGTCGTTAGGGATTTTCAACAGCCGTTGCAGCATACCGGCCACCTGTTCCTTTGAAGCAGAGCCTGTACCCGTGAGGGCCATCTTGATTTTCATAGGGGCATATTCGTGAATAGGTACACTGTGCTTGATGGCAGCAGCAATGGCTACGCCTTGGGCGCGTCCCAATTTAAGCATAGACTGCACGTTTTTGCCGAAGAAAGGTGCCTCGATGGCCAACTCATCTGGCAGGTAGGAGTCGATGATACCCGTTACTCGCTCGAAGATGTGCCCCAGTTTGAGATAGGCATCTGGAAACTTTCTTAGGTCTATAATGCCCATTGTCACCATCTGTGCTTTGCCGTCTGTGACTTTCAGTATGCCATAGCCCATGATATTCGTTCCGGGATCGATGCCCATTATGATCTTTTCCATTCAGCGTGCAAAGGTAATCATTTTTTCTTTTTACGCGAACATTATATAATTATTTAACGCGTTCCTATAAAAATAATCTTGCAATATTTGGCTGTTTCAAATAATTGGTGTATCTTTGCCCCTTGAAATAAATCATAATGAAACCTATGAGTCAGACTCCTCAAAGCGAAAAATCGGATTTTGATATCGATAAGAGTGACTTTAAAATTCTTGTTGTGGATGATGTGGTCAGTAACGTGTTACTGCTGAAGATACTCCTTACGAACGAGAAGTATCAGGTGTGTACGGCCAATTGCGGCAATCAGTGTCTTGAACTGGCTAAGTCTGAGTGTCCCGACCTGATTCTGCTTGACGTGATGATGCCCGGTATCAACGGTTTCGAGACTGCCACTGCCTTGAAAGAGGATCCTGAGACATCTGAAATCCCTATCATATTTCTGACGGCTCTGAATAATCCCACCGATCTGGTGCATGGTTTTCAGGTGGGAGCCAGCGACTTCTTGACTAAGCCGTTCAATAAGGAGGAACTTGTTGTGCGTGTTTACCATCAGATTAGATTAGTGGCTGCCACACGCATCATTGAGAGGCAGAATAGCGATTTGCGTGCTACTATTAACAACCGCGATAAGATGTATTCTGTCATTGCACACGACTTGCGGTCGCCTATGGCCAGTATTCGTATGGTGCTTAACCTGCTGGTGAATACGATGTCCAAGGATGTGGTTGGAGAGGATCTTTTTGACCTGCTCGACAAGGCCAATAGAGAGAGTGAGGAATGTCACGATTTGTTGGACAACTTGCTGAAGTGGACAAAGAACCAGACGGGTCGACTTAATGTGGTGCTACAGGATCTTAATCTGAACGACATTATTCCCGGTGTAGTTGAGATCTTCGAGATGATTGCTTTCACCAAGAATATTAAGTTGAAATACGAGGATACCAATTCTCCACTGATAGTGAGGGCTGACAGCGATATGTTGAAGACAGTAGTACGCAACTTCTTGTCGAATGCTATTAAGTTCTCACCGAAGGACAGCATCATTGAGATTTTGATGTCGCAGGATAGTGACTTTGCGAAGATCAGCATCCGCGATCATGGTGTGGGCATCGCTCCTGACCGCCTTGATAGTATATTCCATAAGGGTGAGACTACCTATGGCACTGGTGGTGAGGAAGGTTCTGGTCTGGGACTGCAACTCTGTGCTGACTTTTCCCGTAAGCTTGGAGGTGATGTCATGGTTGAATCTGTGCTTGGCGAAGGCTCAACTTTCAGTATGCTCATTCCTCTGAAAAAGTAGTAAAATAAAACTAAAAAGGTAATCGTTTTCTTTGTCATTACAAAAAAAATGATTACCTTTGCACCCGATTCCTGAATAACGCTACAGTCCTTGAAGCGTTTTTAAGTTTCAAACTCACATTTTACAACTTAAGCAAATAAGTGCTGATAATGTATACTAAAGAACAATTAGAACAGATGGCAATTCCTCAGTTGATGGAAATTGCCGAGCAACTGGGTGTCAAGGTGTCGCAGAACGATGAACTGGAAAAAGTTATCTATGACGTTCTTGACAAGGCTGCAGAGATGGCTTCCACTGCTACCGATGCCACTCCAAAGCGTAAGCGCACCCGTATTGCCAAGAAAGATACAGACCGTGTATATACCGTCAACGGAAAGGAAGGCGAGAATTTCGACGTGAAGAACCAGAAGAATGTGGCGGTCGAGACTCCAACGCTTTTCTCCGACGCACCTGTTCCTGAAGCAGAAACAGAACAATCTGTCGTTGAGGAGACTAAGGCAGAGGCCCCTAAGCGTCGTGGTCGCAAACCCAAGGCTGTGAAGGAAGCCGAAGCTGCCGCTGCCGCCGCAGCTGCTGCGGCACAAGAGGCTGTTGCAGAGGAATCACAGAATCAATTGGTCCCTGACGTTGCTGAAGAGGCAGAACCAGAGAGTGTTGAGCAAGAAACGCTTGAGCAGTTGCAGGCGAAAATCGCCCTGTCTAACAATAAAGAACCAGAGGGCGGAGAACTATCTGAGGACTCTGACAATGTGTGGGAGGGTGATCCTGGCGACGGCACCGATTTTATTACTGTTGTCGACTTGCCCATTGAGGACCAGAGTGCTATTCCTACGCTTGACATTTTTGACCGTCCAGTCGTGCAGCAACAAGCAGAAACCTCGTTTCAGATGGCATCATCGGTTCAGGCAAGTGGCAACGCCCGCTACGACTTCGATGATATCATCAAAGGTAACGGTGTGCTTGAGATTATGCAGGACGGTTATGGTTTCCTACGCTCCAGTGACTACAACTATCTTTCATCGCCCGATGATATTTACGTGTCACCCCAGCAGATCAAGAAATATAGTCTGAAGACAGGTGATGTAGTCGACTGCACGGTACGTCCGCCTCACGACAACGAGAAGTATTTCGCCTTATCGAATGTACATCTCATTAATGGTCGCAATCCGAATGAAGTGCGTGACCGTGTTTCTTTCGAGCACCTCACGCCGCTTTTCCCAGAGGAGAAGTTTAAACTTTGTGGTGATCCCGCTACCACTAATCCCTCTACGCGTATTGTTGACCTTTTCGCACCTATCGGTAAAGGACAGCGTGCACTGATCGTGGCCCAGCCCAAGACCGGTAAGACCATCCTGATGAAGGATATTGCCAATGCCATTGCTGCCAATCATCCAGAGGCTTATATTATGATGTTGCTTATCGATGAGCGTCCTGAGGAAGTCACCGACATGAGCCGCACCGTTAATGCCGAGGTTATCGCCTCTACTTTTGACGAGCCTGCCGATCGTCATGTGAAGATTGCCGGCATCGTACTTGAGAAAGCCAAGCGCATGGTTGAGTGTGGCCATGATGTAGTTATCTTCCTTGATTCTATCACTCGCTTAGCTCGCGCCTACAATACAGTGTCGCCGGCCTCAGGCAAGGTGCTTACTGGTGGTGTCGATGCCAATGCCCTGCAGAAGCCTAAGCGTTTCTTCGGTGCAGCCCGTAATATTGAGAACGGTGGTTCGCTGACTATTATTGCTACTGCTCTTGTTGATACCGGTTCAAAGATGGACGAGGTTATTTTTGAGGAATTCAAGGGAACGGGTAACTCTGAGATTCAACTCGATCGTATGTTGTCTAACAAGCGTGTATTCCCTGCTCTCAATCTCGTACAGTCTTCTACTCGTCGTGATGATCTACTTCAGGATCCTACGACCCTCAACCGTATGTGGATTGTGCGTAAGTTTATTGCCGAGATGAATCCTATTGAGGCCATGAACACCCTCCGTGACCGTCTTGTGCAGAGTCGCAGCAATGAGGAGTTCCTTCTGTCGATGAACGGATAGACATAGTTAATCATATCGGAAAAAGCCTTGGATAGAGACAATCCGAGGCTTTTTTCTCATTTTTTATCTGAATTGTTTCGCTATTTCAAAAAATAATCGTATTTTTGTCGCTGCAAACGAAAAAAATTTTAATCTAAACAACATTAAAAAAGGAAAGAAAATGGCAAAGATCGTAACATTGGGTGAGATTATGCTCCGCCTGTCGCCTCAGGGCAACGACCGCTTTATCCAGAGTGAATCATTCCGCATCATCCCTGGTGGAGGTGAGGCTAATGTGGCAATCAGCGTGGCTAACTATGGACACGAGGCTTATTTTGTGTCGAAACTGCCAAAGCATGAGATTGGACAAATTGCTGTGAATGCAATGCGCCGCTATGGTGTGAATACAGAGTTTATCGCCCGTGGTGGTGATCGTGTAGGACTCTACTATGCCGAGACGGGTGCTTCAATGCGTCCTTCGAAAGTGATTTACGACCGTGCTCACTCTTCTATAGCAGAAGCTGATCCCTCCGATTTCGATTTCGACAAGATTATGGAAGGCGCAGCCTGGTTCCATTGGAGTGGTATTACCCCTGCTATATCAGATAAGGCTGCTGAACTGACCAAACTGGCTTGTGAGGCTGCCAAGCGTCATGGCGTGACCGTAAGTGTCGATCTGAACTTCCGCAAGAAACTATGGACCAGCGAAAAGGCAATTTCAATCATGCGTCCACTCATGCAGTATGTTGATGTCTGCATTGGTAATGAGGAGGATGCAGAACTCTGCTTAGGTTTCAAGCCCGATGCTGATGTTGAGGGCGGCCAGACCGATGCTTCCGGCTACGAGGGTATCTTTAAGCAGATGCGTGAGCAGTTTGGTTTCAAATATGTCGTTTCTACGCTCCGCGAGAGTTATAGTGCTACGTTCAATGGCTGGAAGGCTCTGATCTATGATGGTAAAGAGTTCTATCAGTCGAAGCGCTACGAGATCAATCCAATCATTGACCGCGTAGGTGGTGGCGACTCGTTCTCTGGTGGTTTGATTCATGGTCTGTTGACCAAGCCTACTCAGGGTGAGGCTCTTGAGTTTGCTGTGGCTGCTTCTGCTTTGAAGCATACTATCAACGGTGACTTCAATTTGGTATCTGTTGATGAGGTAGAGAGTCTTGCCGGTGGTAATGCTAATGGACGTGTACAGAGATAAGACAATATGAAAAGGTTTGAATATAAAGTGATAAACCGCTTGGTAGGTATTGAAAAACGACTGAACCAGTTGGGCTATGAAGGCTGGGAGTTGGTAGCATACGAGTGTGGTATGTTTATATTCAAACGCGAGTATAATGAATAAGATATTTATGGCAAAGTTTGATAAGATAGCCGTACTGAAGAAAATCGGCGACACGGGCATGGTTCCCGTATTCTATCACAAGGATTTGGAAGTTTGCAAGAACGTCGTAAAGGCCTGCTATGAGGGTGGTGTTCGTGCGTTCGAGTTTACCAATCGTGGTGACTTCGCTCACGAGATTTTCGGTGAGTTGGTGAAGTGGGCCGACAAAGAGTGCCCTGAGCTTGCTCTGGGTATCGGTTCTGTGGTTGATGCTCCTACGGCAGCCCTCTATCTCCAGTTGGGTGCCAACTTTGTAGTGGGCCCGTTGTTTAATCCTGAGATTGCTCCTGTCTGCAACCGTCGTCTCGTTCCCTATTGCCCGGGCTGTATGACCGTTTCAGAAATCGGTAAGGCTCAGGAACTGGGTTGCGACCTGACGAAGGTATTCCCTGGCGATGTGGTAGGCCCGAACATGGTGAAGGGTCTGAAGGCTCCCATGCCTTGGTCGAAGATTATGGTCACTGGTGGTGTGGCTCCTGAGGAGGAGAACCTGCAGAAGTGGTTCAAGGCTGGTGTTTTCTGCGTCGGCATGGGCTCAAAGCTCTTCCCCTCAGACAAGGTGAAGGCTGGTGACTGGCAGTATGTAACCGACAAGTGCAAGGAGGCACTCGGTTATGTGGCTAAGGCACGCGCTTAAACTGTTCATTCTGACAGTATTGATTTCGGCTTGCTCACCGTCCGATGAAAGGACGGTGGACAGGCTGAATTTTGTTTCTTATGCCTTCCATTATCGCAATATAGACTCTACCGAGGCTTATGCCCGTCAGGCCTACGATCTATCTGCTAACTATAGCGATGGCCGAGCAGAGGCACTCAACAATCTGGCCTTCGTCGACATCGTGAGGATGAACTATGCCGACGCCCAGCAGCATCTTGACCAGATTGCCGAGTGTACTGACAACCAGTTGGAACTGCTCGTTAGTTATATTCAGCAGATGCGTCTTTGCCAGCGTATGTCTCGTAACCGTGAGTTTTATGACTACCGTGAGTATGCCACCAAGGCACTGATGCGCATCAACGAGGAACGCTCACAACTGGACGAGCGACAGCAGTTGCGTCTCATTTATGCCGAGAGTGAGATGACCATAGTCACATCTACCTATTATTATTATGTAGGTTTGGAACGACAATCTATTGAGGCTATGGAGCATATAACACCTGATATTGAGAAAGATACGGCACAGTATCTCAACTATCTCTATAATATGGGAGCAGGTGGCATTGTCACTCAGGGTACTCAGATGGAAATCAACCAGCGGGAGTTTGAATATCTGATGCGTTGCTACTTGTTGGCTGAGCAGGCACATTATACTTTTTTTGTGGCCAATTCATTGGAAGCATTGGCTGAGCATCTGATTGATTCGGTGGCTATGGGGCAGTTGATTGCCGACAATCTACTGGCAATGAAATATCTTAATCCATCTCATACACCTGACGACTACCTGCCTGCTTGCCTGGCTGATGATGCTTTGTCAATCTTCTCTGATTATGGCGATGTCTACCAGATTGCCGGTGCTAACAGAACATTGGCATCAACTTATCTGGCACAAGAGGACTATCAGATGGCACTTTGCTATCTGTTGCAGGCGCTGGCCGATACTACGATCAATCAGGCACCTGATTTGGTGGCGAGTATTCGCGAGCAGATGAGTGTGGCTTATGCCGCTATTGACGATAAGGCTGAGAGCGATGCCAACCGTAACATCTATCTTGACTTGCAGGAACAGACCCGACAGGACCGTTCTCTGGAGGCTCGTGCTGCGCAGTTGGAGTATTCGTTGTCTCAGCTGAACCATTTGCTTTGGGCTGTGGTTATTGCTACCATCCTGCTTTTCGTTTTGATCTATTATGTACATTGGCGGTCGAAAACGCATACCCGCGATCAGGTCGATGACCGGTTGCAAGAGCGTGAGGACGAGTTGAACGAGCAATTGGCACAGGCTCGCCTGAGTGTGGAGAAGGGCTTGCGCACCCATTTGGAACAGCGGGCCAAAGTGTCGTTGGTCAACAGCATCACTCCTTTCATCGATCGTATCATACATGAGGTGCGCCGTTTGCCTGTTGATAGTGATTCGTTGACGTCCGATGACAGACAACGCATCGACTATGTGCGTGAGTTGACAGATGAGATAAATCATCAGAACGATGTGCTGACCCACTGGATTCAGTTGCGTCAAGGACATATCAGTCTCCATATTGAGACCTTCGGCTTGCAGGAACTCTTTGATATGCTGCAGCGTAGTCAGCGTAGTTTTATGCTCAAAGGTGTTACGCTCGAAGTGTTGTCTACTGCGGCTCGGGTGAAGGCCGATCGCGTGTTGACACTCTTTATGCTGAATACTTTGGCCGATAATGCCCGTAAGTTTACGGCAGAAGGCGGACGTGTGACCGTCAGTGCAACAGAAGCCGATGATTACGTAGAGGTTTCCGTGGCTGATACCGGTGCAGGAATGACGGAAGAGCAGTTGGCTCATGTCTTCGACCATAAGATGATGAGCGATGCCGGTCAGACCTCTCATGGCTTTGGCCTGCTGAACTGTAAGGGCATCATCGAGAAATATCGTAAGATCAGTAAGATTTTCTCTGTATGTCTGCTGGCAGCAGAGAGTGAACAGGGTAGGGGCAGCCGTTTCTATTTTCGTCTGCCTCGTCGTGCACTTGCCGTCATGTTGGGCATTGTTGGCATGGCTTCTGTGTTTGCACAGTCACCGATAGCGCAGTCTCCTCTGGCTCTTGCCAGCCTTTATGCCGACTCGGCCTATTATGCTAACATTGAGGGCAATTATGGTCGTACACTGGACTATGCAGATTCTTGCCGCAAGTATCTCAACGACTATTATTTCAGTGTATGCCCGGAAGGCGTGGATACCCTGCTGCAAATGGGCGATGTGTCGGTGATGCAGCCTGAGATTGTGTGGTATCATGACAGTTTGCAGTTGAATTACGACATCATCCTGCGGTTGCGCAATGAGAGTGCCGTGGCAGCACTGGCTCTTCATGAATGGCCTCTTTATCGCTATAATAATCGTATTTACACCCAACTATTCAAGGAACTGAGTGCAGATTCTATGCTTGATGACTATTGTCGTAAGATGCAGCAGTCGCAGACCAACCGTCAGGTTGCCATCATCCTCATTCTGCTGCTGTTTCTCGGCATCCTGACTGCATTGGCCTGGCAGGTGATGCAACAGCTTAGTCGAAAGGCTTGCACGCAGCAGGAGTATCAGGATCGCCTGGAGATAATGGCTGACGAATTACGTCGTCTGACTCTTGAGAAGGATGCCCTTTATGTGAGCAATGCTGTGGTCGACAATACGCTATCCACCCTGAAACACGAAACGATGTACTATCCCAGTCGCATCCGCCAGTTGATCAATGCCAACGATATCCAGTCGTTGGTAGAGGTGGCAGACTACTATCGTGAACTCTATGGCCTCTTCAGTGCACAGGCAATGAATCAAGTGTCGCGCTCCATGCTGCGCCTGCGTCCTTTGGACCACGAGATTCTGGGCGATGAGATTCTGGTGGGTGAACTTTTTGACATACTTCGTCGTCAGAATGGTCAGCAGGCACCGGTTGTCGATTATGTGCCCCGCAATGAGCATTACATTGACTGCCGGGTTGTCATGAGCCAACTGACACTGACGCCCCATGAGGCATCGCGGCTCTTTATGTCCCATATTGACAATATTCCTTATCTGCTCTGTCGTCAGATTGTGCGCGATCATGGTGAAACTACCAATCGTCGTGCCTGTGCCATCCGTGCGGAGGCAGGGCAGCATCATACAGTCATTATTATAACGCTACCAAGAATATGCAGAACTTCAAAGTCATCATCGTAGAAGATGTGCCCCTTGAACTGAAGGGCACACTGGGTATTATCCGTACTGACATCCCCGAAGCAGAAGTCATTGGCACAGCCGATACTGAACCAGCCTATTGGAAACTGCTCAAGCAGCAGTTGCCTGAGCTTGTGTTGCTTGATCTGGGGCTGGGTGGCTCCACGACTGTGGGCGTGGAGATTTGCCGTCAGACCAAAGAGATGTACCCTCAAGTGCGTGTACTCATCTTCACCGGTGAAATCCTCAATGAGAAATTATGGGTTGACGTGCTCGATGCCGGGGCCGATGGCATCATCCTCAAGACGGGCGAACTGTTGACGCGCCATGATGTGGAGGCCGTGATGGACGGCAAGCAACTGGTGTTCAACGAGCCTATACTTCACAAGATTGTTGAGCGCTTCAAGCATAGTGTCGGTTCGCAACTGTATAAGCAGGAGGCTCTTGTTGACTATGAGATTGACGAGTACGACGAGCGTTTCTTGCGTCATCTGGCTTTGGGCTATACGAAGGATCAGATCACCCAGTTGCGTGGTATGCCTTTTGGCGTGAAGAGTCTGGAGAAACGGCAGAATGAACTGGTGCAGAAACTCTTTCCTGACGAGTCTCGTGGTGTCAATGCCACCCGTCTCGTGGTGAGAGCCTTGGAACTTCATATTCTCGACATCGACAACCTGCATCCTGACGACGAATGACCTCGCCTCTCATCAGTATGAAAGTCCTCTCGCGACTGGTAGTCGTGTTTGTGATAGCTGAACTGCTGCTCGTGTTGTTGTCGTGGTTCTTCTCTGCCACGCTGATGGCCGATGTACGTCCCTTGCTCTCCAGCGAGGGCGTGCGCTGGTTCTTTGCCCATTTTGTTGATAGGATTGGCAGTCCTCTGCTTGTGTGGATTCTTCTTCTGGCGATGGCCTTCGGAGCTTTGAAACATAGTGGTCTGCTCTCTCGCCAAACCACTCAGCGTCGTCGGTTGGGGTTGCGTGTAGCCGTGCTTCTGCTGATTATCTATGTGGTCATCATGATGCTGCTCACCATCTGGCCTCATGCTGTTCTTCTTTCCGCGATGGGCAGTTTATGGCATTCGCCTTTCAGTCGTGCTTTAGTACCCGTCGTTGCCTTTGGTGTGATACTTTGTTCTATGGCTTATGGCTTTACCGTTCGCACATTTACCGGTCTGGCCGATGTTTGTCAGTCTTTTATCGACGGCCTTAGTCGGTCAGCCTCTCTATTGGTGCTCTATATCCTGTTTATGCAGTTCTACGAGTCTTTGCGTTACGTCTTTTTCTGAGTTCAGGGTGTTAAATTGCCTGTTTTTTTGACTTCATGCGCGCGCGTGCGCGCATACTATAAAAAAGGTGTCGGAAGTATCTCTTAAGTCCTCTTGTTATCTGCTGTTTTTGTGTCGATTATCTTTCGGTCGCGAATTGATTATCTTTTGACTTCGGTTTGATAATCTTTTCACCTCCGTTTGATTATCTTTTGCTCGGCATTTGATTATCTTTTCCAAGTCATTTGATT
>CAMWKM010000093.1 GCA_947174835.1 uncultured Prevotella sp. | reverse complement strand
AGATCCATATTAACGTGAGATACTGTATAATTGTTAAATATGCCCCTTAAAAAGCGAATCGTTCCGTAAATATTTTACGGAACCAACAAAAAGTAGTACCTTTGTAAGCAAAATAATCATTAAATAGACTATCATCATGCTAACGAAATTTGCCGTCAAGAACTATAGAGGATTCAGAAATCGTATTGAGTGGGATTTGTCTCACCCCAGCAATTACACGTTCAATGACGATGCTATCATGGATGGTACTGTGAAGAATGGTATTATCTATGGACCGAATGGTGCAGGTAAGTCAAATTTCGGATTGGCAATATTCGACATTGCCAATCATCTTTCTCATAAATGGAAAACGCCTGATTATTATCTAAACTATGCTTGTGCAAGTAATCATACCGAGTCAGTAGAATTTGAATACACCTTTTTTCTTGGTGGTCACACCTTATTATATAATTATAGTAAGGTGGCATCAGAGCTTAAAGGCAACATTGTTCGTGAACAGTTGATTATTGACGGCAGTGAAGTTCTGATGAAAGACAAAGATACATTGACGATTTCCGAAGAGTTTGGTTTGGCTGCAACAGCTGTTCAAAACTTGAAAGATAGTGCCAATAATATATCAATTGTTAACTATCTGTTGGGCTTTGTGCCTCTTCCCAAAGGTCATACCTTGCTGCAATTTCGCGACTTCGTGGAGAATATGCTATTTTTCAGAAGTCTTGATTATCGTGAATTTATTGGTTTGAAGGAAGGTG
This sequence comes from uncultured Prevotella sp., assembly GCA_947174835.1. GTDB lineage: Bacteria > Bacteroidota > Bacteroidia > Bacteroidales > Bacteroidaceae > Prevotella. The sequence continues at coordinate 11,325 of CAMWKM010000093.1, read as the reverse complement.
GCAGTAATATAGAAGAGTATATCATTAAGAACAATCTCGCTAACGATTTTTCCGCCTATCTGAAAGAGGTGAGCGGACAGGAGTATGAGTTTGCACCTAATGTACAAGGGGAGAACACTCTCTTCTGCATGATGGGAGATATGAGAATCCCATTCCAATGGGTTGCATCAACAGGCACAAAGAATCTGGAGCTACAGTATTACTGGCTGAAGGAAATGAGTAACGCTTCTTTCGTTTTCATCGACGAATTTGATGCTTTCTATCATCATGAACTTTCATACAAGATTTGCAAACGGTTGTTTGAAGGAAATAATCAGGTGTTTGTAACCACTCACGACACTTTCCTGCTTTCCAATGACTTACTTCGTCCAGACTGCTTCTTTATTCTGAGGAATAATGAGATTAAGGCAATATGCGACATGACGGGCAAGGAACTCCGTTTCGGTCACAATCTGGAGAAACTATATAGAGGCGGCACATTTGGCTTATGATTCTATTTATATTTGAAGGTGACGAGCGCGAGCCTCGCCTATATAGAACATTAGAGCGGCTCTATTTCCCCAAAGAGAATGATAATATAATCTGTTCTTTCGGGAACAATATCTACAACCTCTATAATGAACTGCTGGAATATGGGGGCGATGGAGATATTGTTTCCGTTATGCGTGAGCGTCTTGCCGACAAAGGGGATTCAACCTTGGACGGCATCAGAAGTTCGGACATTTCAGAAATATTTCTTTTTTTCGACTATGATTTCCAGAACTCCCAACTTTCACTTGAAGAGATTAACCAAAGAGTTGAAGAGATGCTAACCTTGTTTGCCGATGAAACAGATAATGGTAAACTCTATATCAATTATCCGATGATAGAGTCCATACGTTATACAAAGGAATTGCCTGATGCTGCCTATGTCAACTATGTGGTCTGTCGTAAAGATTGTCGGAATTTCAAGCAACTTGCTTGTGATTTCTCAGATTACGATAGTCTCGACTATATTTTATTCAAGGATGGTGAGATTCCAACTAAGGAAAAGTATATAAAGGTAAAGGATAATTGGCAGTATCTAAAACAGATGAATGTCTGTAAGGCTAATCTGCTGATAACAGGGCAGAATATGATGCCGACGGAGAAAGATATAATCAATCAACAGGCTATTTTCAACAATCAGAGATTGAAATATGTAGATTCAGAAGAAAGCGTTGCCATATTGAACTCCTTCCCAATCTTTATTTACGAATATATGAAATAAATATTAGAAGAGGTTAAGTTTTCTTCATTTTATATAAATACCATCCTGTGCCTTGGCTTATTATTTTTTCTCTAAAATAGAATCAAACATTTCTTCAGGTTCATCACCAGTGTCATAAACACCCATATTCTCATGATAAAATGTTTTTTGTAATAGCATGAGTTTTTTTTACCTCATTATAGTCATCGACACTCACCATAATTATTCGTTTCCTTCTTCAATCTGTTCTTTAAACAACTTGATAGTTTCTTGTGCTTGGTTGTAATCCTCAATTTCCACCGAATACGTGATCTCTTCAAAATTTTTGTCGATAAAGAAAATGGAATTGCCTATCAAGGTGTTGCCTGCGTTATTGTCTGCACGATAATTATGCACAGCTTTGTAGCCGATAAACTTTCGACTACTTTGTAGTAATTTTACAACTTTCTCATATTGTTTCTTACCTTTCGTCTTTAGCTTTTCAATTTTAGCACTTATTTCTTCATATTCGGCCTTTGCTTCTTGATATTCGTTTCTGCCATAGGCTGACATATAGGGGCCACTCCAGATCGACATGGAAGACTTTGCACGTTTTGCTTTCTCCTCTAAACCTTGATACTCATAACTTATCTTTCCCAACTCTGCCAATTCCTCGAAAAACTCTGGGTCATCATATGGTGCAAATGCACTATCCACTTTTGTTTCAACAGGTTTGTAAGTTTCGGGCTTGTAAAGGGACTTCTTCAAACTCTCCTTGATGAGAGCTTCGGCCTTTTGTTCTTTCGACTGGCTGCAAGCTACCATCATAATGGCAACAAATGCCATATAAAAAATCTTCTTCATAATATATAGGTTTTATAAATCATCCATTTCTTCTTGGGTATTCTTTTTGAAATTAATCATATCCTTATAGTCAACATGTAGGAAGAACTCTGACTGAGAGGAATAGCCCGTTGAAACAATAAATAAGTCAATAGTGCCGTTTTCAACCATATAGGAATGCTGCATGAATTTCTGTAGATGGTCATCCTCCATTTCTTCAGACTGCTTATATCCAGTGCCATATTTGGCATCAAGTTTTCTTTCCATGTTGCGCTGTAGTTGTTCTGCTAAGTTTTTACCGTATCGACTGATGATAGCCTTTGCGCGATAGACTTCTTTAGTTCTTGGATTATACCATACCACAATCTGGGCATCTTCGCCGGAGAAAGTTCCGTCAAACACACGCATCCCTGTTGGCTGTTGTTTGGATAGTGGAGAAACGGTTAATCCTTTAGCAAGTAGCTTTGTTTGGAAGTCTGCGATTGTACCATTCAATTCAATTCCTATAAATTTCAAGTGCTTTTTCTGCTCTTGAGCCTGTACATTGAGAGCCATCAGACAGGCAATGATGATGAGTGCAACTTTTCTCATTGTTTCCTAATTATTAGTTTGACATTATTTTACTGAACGCAAGAGGCGCAGATATTCGCCATACGACTCTCGGTTCACCACAAACCACATATAAATATGGGAAATCTGCGCCCTTGTAGGGGCAGACCCAATATTATATGTTTGCTCTTTTCTCAGGTGGTGATTGAGAGTCTATTGAGCAATATGTCTTTGCACTCTTTTAGAATTGCGAATGCAAAAGTAGTGAAAAAGATTGAGAAAGTGACAAGATTTATGCAAAAGATATAAAAATCTAAGTAACTTCGTATAATTTCGGTCGATACGATGCAAAGAGGTTAAGAATTATATACTATAAAAATACCGAAATTTTCAAGCCATTATTAATGGCACAGCCTTTAGTATCTCCTTTGGGTTGCTCCAGTATCTAAAGCGTTGGTAAACAGATACTACATATAGAGTAAATAGATACTGGAGTGTAAAGAGGTGGTTTTGGGGGTTAGAAAAGGTCAGTCATTGCTGTCCGGTAAAAATGTAACAACTTGGGAGACCTTAATACTCATGAATGACGAGCCGTCACATCAAGGCTAAAGAAACGACGGAGCGAAGGCCTTGATATGACGGCTCGTAAAAATAAACATTCAATAGGCCTGTTCATGCACGCCTTTGACGGCACGACCACTGGGATCGTTCATCCCCTTGAAGGCGGCATCCCATTCGAGAGCGATGGCGGTCGAACAGGCCACGCTGGCTTCACTGGGCACGCTGCGGGCAGCAGAGGCACTGGGGAAGTGTTCGGCGAAGATGCTGCGGTAGTAGTATTCTTCCTTGTTCTTTGGCGGATTGATGGGAAAACGCTCGGCAGCGTGCGCCATCTGCTCGTCGGTGACCAATTCAGAGGTGACCTGTTTGAGAGTGTCTATCCAGGAGTAGCCGACACCGTCACTGAACTGCTCCTTTTGTCGCCAAGCCACTTCCGCAGGCAACATATCCGCAAAGGCTTCGCGCACGATACGCTTCTCCATCGTAGAGCCGGGACACATTTTGGCTTCAGGGTTGGTGCGCATGGCAACGTCCAGAAACTCCTTGTCGAGAAAGGGCACACGTCCTTCGACTCCCCAGGCAGACAGGCTCTTGTTGGCACGCAGGCAGTCGTAGAGGTAGAGCTTGAAGAGCTTGCGCACGGTCTCCTCATGGAAGGCCTGAGCCGACGGAGCTTTGTGGAAATAAAGATAGCCACCGAAAATCTCGTCGGCACCCTCACCCGAGAGTACCATCTTGATGCCCATCGACTTGATGACGCGTGCCAACAAGTACATGGGCGTAGAGGCGCGGACGGTGGTTACATCGTAGGTCTCGATGAAATAGATGACGTCGCGAATGGCATCAAGACCCTCCTGAACAGTATAGTTAATCTCATGATGGACGGTGCCGATGTGGTCGGCTACAAGTTTCGCTTTGGCCAAGTCCGGGGCACCCTTCAGACCCACGGCAAACGAGTGCAGACGGGGCCAATAAGCCTTTGTCTTGCTATCATCCTCGATGCGCATCTCACTATATTTCTCGGCAATAGCAGAGATGACAGAGGAGTCGAGGCCACCGGATAGCAACACCCCGTATGGTACATCAGACATCAGCTGTCGTTTGACAGCCGTCTCAAGGGCATCGTGGATGGCCGTGACACTGGAAGTATTATCCTTTACTGCATCGTATTGCATCCAGTCACGGTGATAGTAGCACTTCATGCCAGGCGCCCCGCTCCAGTAGTAATGACCGGGTAGAAACGGCTCATAGCGTTCGCACTGGCCTTCCAATGCCTTCAGTTCGGAAGCTACATAGATGGTGCCGTCAGCGTCGTAACCGATGTAGAGGGGAATGACGCCGATGGGGTCGCGGGCAATGAGAAACTCGTTGCGCTCCTCGTCATAGAGCACAAAGGCAAAGATGCCATTGAGTTCTTCAAGAAAGTCGATGCCTTTTTCACGATAGAGCGCCAAAATGACCTCGCAGTCGCTACCTGTCTGGAAATGATACTTACCTGCATACTGGCATCGGATGTCCTGATGATTGTATATTTCGCCATTTACGGCCAGCACCTGCTTCCTGTCTGGCGAATACAACGGCTGTCCACCCGATTCCGGATCGACGATGCTCAGTCGCTCGTGGGCCATGATGGCCGAGCCGCCACAATAGATACCACTCCAATCGGGACCACGATGACGGATTTTCTGGCTCATGCGCAAGGCTTTCTCCCGGAGTGCCTGCGTCTGTTGCGCCACGTTTAGGATAGATACGATTCCACACATGATATTTCAGTTTTTCAATTCTTCATAGTAGTTTACAAATGCCTGATTCACCATACGGATGCCGCCCGGAGTAGGATAATGCCCTGTGAAATACCAGTCGCCGGAATGGCAGGGACAGGCATGATGCAGACCTTCAATACTCTGGAACACGATCTCGATGGGAGCCTGCATACCCTCTGGACGAAGCATCTCTACCATCTTGCGGTTTATTTCCTCTGTGGTAAAAGGCGCATAGATGGCACGGACACAATTCTCAAGAGGAGAGGTCTTACAGGCTTGGTAAGTTGCCTCTATCAATTCATCCATTCCCCGCTCCTTGATAAGGGCGATAGCAGCACGGAAAGCGCAGAGCTCTTCAAGCCGTGACATATCTATTCCATAGTAATCGGGATAGCGAATCTGAGGCGACGAACTGACCATCACTATCTTTTTGGGGTGCAAGCGATCGAGAATCTTGAAAATACTCTCGCGGAGGGTGGTGCCACGCACGATAGAGTCGTCGATGATGACGAGGTTGTCTTCATAGGGCATCAGGCTGCCATAACTGATATCATAGACATGGGCAGCGAGGTCGTTGCGCTCAGTGCCCTCCGTGATGAAGGTGCGCAGCTTGATGTCCTTCCACACCACCTTTTCCGTGCGCACTCCACCATGCAGTTTGCGAAATCCATCGGTCAGGCCGTAGAAGGCCACCTCGGCTGTATTGGGAATATAAGAGAAGACCGTATGCTCTACATCACCACCGATCGCTTTCAATATCGGCTGTGTCAGTTGCTCGCCTAACCGCTTACGCTCCTGATAGATATCGCGGTCGGAGCCGCGGCTGAAGTAGATACGCTCAAACGAGCAGGCATTTAGTTGCTGTCGGGGCAGAATCTGCTCTAAGCAGATTTCGCTGTTTCGATGCACTATGATGGCCTGTCCGGGTGCGAGCTCACGAATATCGTCAGTCTCAAGATTGAAGCAGGTCTGAATGACAGGACGTTCCGAGGCCAACACCATCACCTCGTCGTCCTGATAATAGAATGCCGGACGGATGCCCCAGGGATCGCGCACGGCAAACAGTTCGCCACTGCCCGTCAAGCCGCACATCACATAGCCACCGTCAAAATGCGGCATAGTGGTGCGCAGCACGTTGGCCACCGACACGTGGCTGTCAATATACTGCGTGACGTCGGTGCCCTCCAGTCCTTGTTTCTTGGCTTCCGAAAACAACCGTTCCACTTCACGATCCAGCCGGTGCCCCATCAGTTCCAGAGTGATGTATGAATCGCCATAGATGCGAGGCGACTGCCCCTGTGCAGTCAGAAACTGAAAGACCTCCTTGATATTGGTCATATTGAAGTTGCCGCAGAGACAGAGGTTCTTCGCCCGCCAGTTGTTGCGACGCAGGAAAGGATGAACAAACTTCAGGCCGCTTTTGCCCGTAGTGGAATAGCGCAGATGCCCCATATAGAGTTCACCCTTCATAGACTCATCAACCCGCGAAAAGATTTCCGTGATGGCATCCTTACCTTCAGCTTTCTCGCGAAACATATATTCCGTGCCCGCCTCCGTATGCAGGTTGACGGTGGCAAAGCCTGCCCCCTCCTGTCCACGGTTGTGCTGTTTCTCCATCATCAGGTAGAGCTTGTTGAAGCCATAGGCCCAAGTGCCGTACTTCTGCTCGTAATACTCCAGTGGTTTCAGCAGGCGGATCATCGCCACGCCACACTCATGCTTCAGTTCTTCCATTTCTTACTTTCCTTCAATGCACGCTTTAATGAAACTCATAAACAAAGGATGGGGATGCAACACCACCGACGAATATTCGGGATGGAACTGCGTACCGATATACCACCTCAAGGTAGGAATCTCCACAATCTCTACCAAATCGGCAGCAGGGTTGATGCCTACGCACTTCATGCCGTGTTGCTCATATTCTTCCAGATATTGATTGTTGAATTCGTAACGGTGGCGATGACGTTCCTTTATCAGCGTATTTTTGCCGTAGGCCAGCCAAGTGCGACTATCTTTGACCAATTTGCAGTCATAGGCTCCCAGTCGCATGGTGCCGCCCATTTGCGTGACACTTTTCTGTTCCTCCATCAAGTCAATGACGTTATGCCTCGTCTCGGCATCCATCTCACTGCTATTCGCATCCTGATAGCCAAGCACATTGCGGGCAAACTCAATGACCATCATCTGCATACCCAGACAGATACCGAAGGTGGGGATGTCATGAGTGCGGGTATATTCGGCTGCGACGATCTTTCCCTCAATGCCACGCTGTCCGAACCCCGGACAAATAACCACACCCGCCATGCCATTCAGTTTATCAGCGATGTTCTCACGCGTCAGGAACTCGCTGTTGATGAAGTGTGTCTTTACCTTCCGATTATTATAAGTTCCTGCATGGGCGAGGCTTTCAAGAATACTCTTATAGGCATCCTGCAAGTCGTACTTGCCAACGATAGCAATATCTATGTTCTCCGTAGCTTTTTTACGACGCTCCAAGAAGTCGTGCCAAGGGCCCAACTCAGGGGACAATCCGACTTTCTCGCCCAACTTCTTCAGGATAATTGCGTCCAACCCTTGTCGTTGCATGTTGACGGGAACTTCATAGATACTCGACAGGTCTTGGCTCTGAATAACAGCCTCCACGTCGACATTGCAAAAATGAGCCACCTTCGTCCGCAACTCATTGCTCAAGTCGTGCTCCGTACGCAGCACCAGCACCTCTGGTTGAATGCCCAGACCTTGCAACTGCTTCACACTGGTCTGCGTCGGCTTTGTCTTCAATTCGCCTGCTGCTGCCAGATAAGGCACATAGGTCAGGTGGACATTCAACGCCCGCTGTGGCCCCAATTCCCATCTTAACTGTCGGATAGCCTCCAAGAACGGCTGACTCTCAATATCGCCAATAGTACCCCCGATTTCGGTAATAACAAAATCAAGTGGCCGTTTCGTGGCATTCAGCAGAATGCGGCGTTTTATCTCGTCTGTGATATGCGGCACTACCTGAATGGTTTTTCCTAAGTAGTCACCCCGACGCTCACGCTCAATGACACTTAGATAGATACGCCCCGTGGTAACACTGTTGTCGCGCGTGGTCTCAATGCCCGTGAAACGCTCGTAGTGACCCAAGTCCAGATCAGTCTCCATGCCGTCAGCCGTCACATAACACTCACCGTGCTCGTAGGGATTCAGCGTCCCCGGATCGATGTTTATGTAAGGGTCAAACTTCTGAATAGTAATGCGATAGCCTCGCGCCTGCAATAGCTTGCCGAGCGAGGCCGAGATGATGCCTTTACCTAACGACGAGGCCACACCACCAGTGATAAAAATGTACTTTGTATCCATTATTTATTGTAACGTAAACCCAAAAACTAAATAAGCCCTCTGCGAGCAGGGATTAGCGACAACCTGCACGAAAACAGGAATAGAAAATGAGTCGCTCACCTTGATGTCCTTCACGGCTTTCAACGCAAGGTTGGTCACAGCAAAGCCCGAAGTGCCATACGACGTGGTAGCATAGGGAACGGCACCGGCCGTAGCAGTCCAATCAGCCCCACCTAAGCAGAATGGAACATTAGCCTCCACATAACTGCTGTAGGCACGGTCGCCACTCTTGTTCATCCCGTCGTTGCCGGCAAAGTTAGTGTACCACGCCAACGAGAAAGCACTGAAGTCGTAACCGACAGTAGCCTCGAAAATATGGTTAGTGCCATGAGCATTATATCTAAAATAGCGGTTTTGGAGATCTGCCCCCTCGCTAAACCAATAATCCGTGATACCAATACTGAAGCCACCGGTAGTATAACCAAGTGTCAAGTCGAACTCTTTTGTATCGTCTGAATCCGTCAGGCCCACCGAACCCCAAGCCGAAAGTGACAACCCTTTATAACTCACACCTAATGTTGGCTGCAAGGACACATGGCCTAAATCCTGACCACGCCAAATATACTGACTGACAATATCACTGCCAATATTCGTTTCTAATTTCTCCTGTGCAAGGACGGTCGCACTAACAACCAAGCCCATTACAAATAATGCAATCTTTCTCATACTTTTTACCTTTGGAAACATTTCCGACTGCAAAGGTACGACAAAATGATAGTTTTTTATCTACTTTCAAAGCAAAACGTAATTAGGAAAATACAGAATATTTCAAATTTATCAAGTTGTCTGCGTTCAAAGTTTCAAACTGCAACAAGACGCAGTACATTCTCTTACAAACTGAAAGTGGATATAAAACTCTCATTAGGCTAATAAAAGTAACCTGCAACCCGTGCACGTTATTTTTGTTAAACAATAGAGAGTTGCATTGACACTGCCGTCACAGCCAATGCCTGCTAATGTCAAGCGTTTTTGCCAAATCTGTGGTAATTGATAAGCCGTCTGTTAAAGTCAAAAAGGAACAAAAAACGAAAGTCTTAATCGAAAATTTTACCCTAAAACACCTCTCCTATCCGAAAAAATGCTTATTTTTCTTTGTCAATCCAATTATTCTTTTTATTTTTGCAACCGACCAAGCCAGTCGCGTTAGTAGCAGGGCGGGTCAAGACATTGAGGAATCCGGAAGCCGACGAAGCCGTTTGTAAGGCCGGCCAAAGGGAGAAGGACGTTTTCGGACGTTACCTGTCTGTACATTCAAACTTCGCAAACTTGAATCTTCCTACAGCGGTAATGCAACTGAGGCGTCTACGTGGGTGTATTATATCCCTATCATTCATTGCTCCTTTTATTTTTTATATGAAGGTGTAGTGGTGTGGTGGTATTATAATGTCACTTGGCGTGGGCTGGCTTGCGTTGCTTATCCTTAGGAAGAGGCAATGCGAAGGCCCGAATGTAGGGATAGGCACGGAGGAATTAACTCCCACGTCTTTTTATTTCCAAATTAAATTTAATATTAACGCTGAATTGGGGAGTTTATAGGCATATTATAAACAAAATAAGTAAAAATGAAAACATTTTTTAAAGTAACAACTCTGTTGTTGTGGGTATTTGTGAGTCAGGTATTTACGTCATGTGATTCTGGACATGATCATGATGAGACAAAGGAAATTTATGGAACATTCAATGGTATAGTTGTATTAACAGCACAAAGTAGTCCTGATAGCCCCTTTGCTTCTTATGATATAAATGCGATATTAACGCTGAAGAAAAATAGTAATAGCATGTCTTTTACTATCAAGTCAACTACAGATGATTCGTTTAAGATAACATCAACATTACCGTTATTAGATGTCAAGGGAGATAGGGATTATAAATATACCTATTTCAATGATACAGAATATGGTTTATGCGAATTTACTATAAGTAGTCCTGATTTTATAAATATCAAAGTTACAGATTCAGGATATTTTGAAGATGGCTCAAAATATAGTTATGAGTTTAACGGCGTAAGAATCAATTAAAAAAATTATAAAGATGAAAAAGTCATACCTTATATTGATGTTGTTGATTTTTGCAACTTCTACTACAAAAGCACAAATGTGTGATTTTACGGATTTGTTTCACTATGGTAGGATTGATTCGCCAAAATGTGTTTTTATCTGTGAAGGTAGTACAAAACAAAGTGTATGGATGAATAATATTGTTGATTTTTTTAAATTTGACAGTAAAGGAAATCTTGTTTCATATAATGACGAGAAATATACAAATATTGTCAGATCTGCTAATGGCAATATACAAGAATGTACCCGTGGCAATAGACGGATAAAAATTTTAAATGTTGATGATAGAATAGACATTTTACATTATAATGCTCAAACAGGTGAATTTAAAGGAGTTGACGAATACATACTAAATAAAAATGGATTTCCTCAAAAAAGAATAAGAAGATACCCTTCAGGTAGGAAAAGCATAAGAACTTATAAATATGTTGAATACGGAGATAATAATATATGGTATATAAGGAAAGTGAAAGATTCTGACAGATGGGGTAAGACTTCATGGTATGAGTGCCGCAAAACAATATAGGTAGTCTTGCCATCTTTCTGGTAATGTGGGACACTTACAATGATGATTGTCTTTACTGCCATATGAAGTCGTGCACGCTTGGGGCTGTGGTCATTACATACGCCTAGGATAATCTCTGCTTAAAAACAACGTCAATTGATTTGTCCTTTCCTACTTGCCGAAACTTTGAAAAAGAGTATGGTACGACTCCCTCATTCTATACTCTTTTCAACGGACGTTGGTATTCATTAGTATGATAACACACAAAAAGATAGGCTTTGCAGTAGCGAAAAACGAAATTTAGAATGCATAGGGTGCAAGTTACTTTTATTAAGCAGTAGAAACATTTTTAAGGGAAGACTAAATAACGTGAGATACTGTGTTAAAAAAAACATTTTTCTAAGAAAAATATTGTTTTATAACGTCATAACGTCACTTTTTGGCATATATCATTGAATA
>CAMWKM010000092.1 GCA_947174835.1 uncultured Prevotella sp. | reverse complement strand
GGGAGGAAGAGGGGATGGGGAGGACACCGCAGTTATGAGCCACCGAAAGCATTCACGAGTTTTTCTTTGCGTAGTATCTTGAGTGTTCGGAAATATTATTGCATGTCTCTACAGTTTGAAACCGGGGAGACTAAAAGAAACGCACTGCGGATGACCGAAGTGCGTTTCTTGTTTTTACAGGCGTGCTTTAGTAAGAGACCATGGAAAGTGACTGAAGCAAGGCTTCTGAATTTTTTTTACGTGTGGCATTTGAAATAAGGAAGATATCAATCAGCCACCAAACCCAGAATAGCGTACCGCAAGAAATCGTTCCTACTATAATGCCTACCAATAACTTGCCAACTCCCATTCCGATGTCACCGATATAGAAACGATCTATTCCGAGCGTGCCCACAACGACAGAAAGAATCAGGGCTGTCGTGGGATCTTTCAAGTTGCTAAAAAGAATGGCTGCCTGAGTGTATTCAAGATCTACGAGGCGTGTGCGAATTGTTTCAACAAATTCTGGTGCCAACTTTGAACTGTTTATCATCAGAAGTTGATCGGCTTGTTTTTGTTCCATAATATTTAAGTTTTGTTTTGTTGCAAACTTCTTGTTGGGGACAAAGGTAAGAAAATATTTCTTAACGGCCAAATAAAATGAAATAAAAAAACGCTCCAAAATCTATTGGAGCATTTTTTTAGGGAGTATGTTTTAATTAGATCTGTTCCAGAATCTTGTTGGCATTGTAGGTACGGGTACGACCGCAAATGGTGAAGAGGTCAATAAGAGCCCAGATACCGCAGCCACCGCAGGTCAGCAACTTGGCAGCGCCAAGGCCGGTCTGTCCTAACATGAAACGGTCAACGCCATAACCACCCAGGAAGAAAGCGATGAGGAACATCATGGTGGTACCCTTCAGGCCGGCGAATGCAGCGGTAGCAACACTCTCATCGGCATTGAGTAGACGCTCACGGATAGTCTCGATAAACTCGGGAGCGATTTTGTCAGCATTGATCTGAATCAGCTGCTCTACTTGTTCTTTTGTCATAGTTGTAATAATTTAAAAAGTTAATAATATATTAAACATGTAAGATGTTTCTTACTACGCACCAGATAGGTACCATAATACAGATTGCTGTTATCATCACCGGCCCCTCTAACACTCTCTTCCATCGTCTTTTTGTCTCGCCCTTCAGTAATAGCTGCTCAATGCTGAACAGGATGATGTAGGGAAGGAAAACAACCAGCATATAATTGTAGTGTATTGCTTCGAGAAACCTGCCATGCATGAATGCGTGGAGGAACCTCTGCATACCGCATCCTGAGCAACTCCATCCCGTAATGGCCTTAAAGACGCATTTGGGAGCCAGTGCTGTCTCAGCAGGATTGAAGACGTATAGCAATGCCAATACAGTGATCGCACCGAGCGTGCCCAAAATAAAGGTTGTTTTCTTTGCAGGGCTCATGGCAGTCTTACATTTCTGATAAGATTACGAGAATGATGTAGACGAAGGTGAAAAAGGACTGTACGACAGTCAGGCCAATGGCGATCCAACTGAATAATTTTGCGTTCTTTGAAGCCTGCTGGGCTTTCAAGGGGAATCCCTGATTCATGGCCTTCTCTACTTCGTTGGCCTGCGTGATGGCATAGATTGAAAAACCTATGCCAGGCAGAGAACAACAACACAAGATGGATAAAGCCAATGCCACGATGGCAATCGTCTTATTGTCGTCTGGCATAACGGGAGTGCTGTTGTAGTTTTGCTGATATTCGTACCCCATAATCTATAATTCCAATTTCTTTTGATATTACTCAATCACCACGTTGGTCCATCCATGCTTGTCCTCTATTTCGCCGTACTGGATGCCGCGCAGAGTGTCGTACAGACGTTTGGATATGGGGCCGGGCTGTGCACCAAAGTCATAGCGCTTGCCGGTTTCCAAGTCGTCAATGTATGAAATGGGAGAGATGACGGCTGCTGTTCCGCAGGCTCCAGCCTCTTCGAAAGTGCCCAGTTCCTCCTCTGGAATGGGGCGGCGCTCAACCTTCAGACCCAGATCCTCGGCCACTTGCATCAGCGAGCGGTTGGTGATGGATGGCAGAATGGAGGTTGACTCCGGGGTGATGTATGTGTTGTTCTTGATACCGAAGAAGTTGGCTGCACCACATTCATCAATGTATTTCTTTTCCTTTGCGTCCAAATAGAACTCACAGGCATAGCCTTTCTCGTGAGCCAGATTGTTGGCAAAGAGACTGGCTGCATAGTTTCCGCCTACCTTGTACTTGCCGGTGCCAAGAGGAGCCGAACGGTCGTGGTCGCGAATGATGACGTAGGGATTGGAAGCGAAGCCGCCTTTGAAATAGGGACCGACAGGCGTGACGAAAATGAGAAACAGGTATTCCTGTGCAGGATGAACGCCAACCTGGGCACTGGTGCCGATGAGCAGCGGACGGATATAGAGCGTTGCACCGCTCTCATAGGTGGGAATCCACTCTTGATTGAGGCGCACGACTTTGTTGACCATTTCTGTAAAAAGTTCTGTAGGAACTTCGGGCATCATGATGCCGCGACAGGTGCTCTGCAGACGTTCTGCGTTATCCTTTACACGGAATGTACGCACTTTGCCGTCTTTGCAGCGGTATGCCTTCAGACCCTCAAATGCTTCCTGGCCATAGTGCAGGCAGGTGGCGGCCATGTGTAGTTTCAGATACTCATCGGAGCAAACCTCTATTTCGCCCCATTTGCCATCGCGGTAGTAGCAACGGACGTTGTAGTCTGTTGGTCTATAGCCGAACGATAGGTTCTTCCAGTCTAAATCTTTCATTTTGTTTACACTTTATACGGATTGCTTTGCAATGCTTTGTTTCACGATGCAAAGATATATAAAATTCTGTTGTTTCGCAACTTTTTTTCAACTTTTTTCTAAAATCTTGTTGATTTCGCTGCTTGTTTTGTTCAATTTGTCAGTACACTGTTTGATAAGTCGCTGAGCTTCTTTGAGTTGTTGGGCCAGTTCGTCAACCGAAAATTCACCGTTTTCCATCTTGTTGACGATTGTTTCTAATTTCTGAAGTGATTCTTCGTATGTCATAATCAGTTGCTATTGGTTGTTCTGTTGGGTGGAAGTTACGGTAGAATAGACGATGCCTTGTTCGAGAAGCGTTTCCAATTGGTCGCCGGCCTGCAGCGTGGCAGGGTCGCAAAGGGCTTTGCCGTTGCAGAGCGTGATGCTGTAGCCTCGTTTGAGCAGTAACGTAGGATCGAAAGCCTTGGTCCGTTGAGTCAGCAATGACAGGCGATGCTGCTCTTTCAGTAGCTGTTGTTCGCAGCTGGTAGTACACTTGATCTGTAGTTTTTCGCAGCGTTGCCGTTCGTGCAGGATTTGCTGTCCGGTCAACGAGACGGCTGTTTGCATCAACCGTTGAAGGTGTGCTTCCTCCCGTGTCTTGACGATGGTGAATAGTCCGGGGATGCGTTCTGCGAGGCGAGCCATTCTCAGTCGTTCCGTTTCCATTTTATTTTGGGCATAGCGGGTCAATCGTTCCTTGCAGGCGTCGATGCGTCGCTGTGTCAGGTCAAGGTGCGAAATGAGGAACTGGGCTGCTGCCGTAGGGGTTTTTACGCGGGTGTGGCTGACCATGTCAAGAATGGACTCGTCGCGGTCGTGGCCGATGCCGGTGATGATGGGGATCGGAAATTGGGCTACGTTTTCTGCCAGAGCCAGTGTGTTGAAGCCTGAAAGGTCGGCAGTGGCACCGCCGCCTCGGATGATGACGATAGAGTCAAATTCGTCAATGTGGTCATAGATGCGGTTCAGTGCAGCAATGATGCTCTGCTCTACCTGCTCGCCTTGCATGATGGCAGGGAATAGACGCGTGTGGAAATTATAAGGCGAGTCGGCCAACTGGTTGACGAAATCGCCATAGCCTGCTGCCGTCGCGCTTGATATGACGGCGACACGGAGACAGAAAAGCGGCAAATTGAGCGACTTTTGTAGGTCGAAAATGCCTTCGGCCTTCAGTTGGCGGATGATTTCCTGTTGCTTGCGCGCCATGTCGCCCAGGGTGAAAGTGGGGTCGATGTCGGTCACAATCCACGAAAAGCCATAGGCTTCGTGGAATTGTGCATAGACCTTTAACCGTACTTTCAGTCCAGCGTGGAGCGACTGGCCTGTGGTTCGTTCGAAGTAAGGTTGCAGGATGCTCCATGTGTTTTGCCAGCATTTGGCCGATGCACGCGCGATGGGGGTGTTCGAACGGTCGTTCTTTTCCACCAGTTCCATGTAGCAGTGTCCCCGGCTGGTGCGACATTCCGATAGCTCGGCCTCTACCCAGTATTCCTTTTGGAGCGTCTGTTCCAAGACTTGTCGTACCAGACTGTTCAGTTCGTATAGTGTCAGGGCTTCCATAACGATGGCGCTTCGGTTTTCGACCACAAAGGTACAATCTATTTTTCAGACAGCCAAATTATGGGGTGTCTATTTGTATTTTTTCTTTGGCGGTTTCATTTTTTCTTCGTACCTTTGCAGCGTGAATATGGATAGCGAACAGAAAGCGTTGGAACTGGGGCAGAAACCCGTTGGGCGGCTGTTGTGGCAGTATGCCCTGCCTGCTATTGTGGCCATGACGGCCTCGTCGCTTTATAATATTATCGACCGTGCGTCTATCGGTCAGGTGGTGGGAGCGGATGCCATCAATGGCTTGACGGTGACTTTCCCGTTTATGAACTTGAGCGGGGCATTCGGTGCTGCTGTCGGTGTAGGCGCTTCGACCTGCATCAGCGTCAAGTTGGGACAGCGCGACTATGAGACAGCCGAGCACTTGCTGGGCAATACGGTGACGCTCAATCTGATTGTCGGTTTCCTCTTCATGGCTGTCTGCATGATCTTTCTTGATCCTATCCTCTATTTCTTTGGAGCCAGCGATGTTACACTGCCTTACGCTCGCGAATTTATGGAAGTCATTCTGGCAGGCAACATGATTACTCATCTGTATTTCGGAATGAATGCCGTTCTTAGGGCCTGTGGCAAGCCACGTCACGCGATGTATGCTACGCTTTTCACCGTGTTGATGAATATCATATTGGTTGTCTGCTTCGTGTGGTGGTTCAAATGGGGCATCCGTGGAGCGGCCTTGGCAACGATTATCTCGCAGACTATGGCACTGTGTTGGCAGATGTGGATCTTTTCCGACAAGCGTGAGTTGCTGCACCTGAAGCGTGGCATATATCGGTTGAAGGCAGTGCTTGTCAAGAATATTATCTCTATTGGCGTGTCGCCTTTCCTGATGAATGCAACGGCCTGCGTGATCGTGATCTTCATGAACCGCCAATTCCGTGAGTACGGAGGCGACATGGCGGTGGGAGCCTATGGCATTGCCAACACATGGGGTATGCTGTTCTTTATGTTTGTCATTGGCATCAATCAGGGTATGCAGCCTATTGCGGGCTATAATTTTGGAGCCAAGAAATATGATCGCTTGATGCGCTGTCTGAACCTGGCTATCATTTCGGCATCGGGCGTAATGATTTTCGGCTGGCTGCTGGCTATGCTCTTTCCCGATACAATGGCCCGTGTGCTCACCCACGACCCGGAGCAGATTCGCTTGTCGTCCATCGGCATTCGCATCAATATGTTGCTCTTCCCGATTATCGGTTTTCAGGCGGTGGTTACCAATTTCTTTCAGTGCATCGGTCGGGTCAAGATTTCCATCTTCCTCTCTCTCTCACGTCAGTTGCTGTTCCTGCTGCCGCTGATCTTTGTGCTACCGTTGATATGGGAACTTGACGGCCTTTGGGCTTCGCTTCCGGCCAGCGACGGCATTGCGGCTTTGGTAGCGTTCTTCGTGATGTGGAAATATATGCGTGAATTTAGAGTGGCAAAGACATGAAGAGGATTGGCATAATTAGTGATACGCATAGTTATTGGGATGATAAGTATTTGCATTACTTTGAGTCTTGCGATGAGATATGGCATGCGGGCGATATAGGTTCGGTCGCGGTGGCAGAACGATTGGCGGAATTTCGTCCGCTGAGGGCTGTGTGTGGAAACTGTGACGGGGGCGATCTGCGGTTGATGTACCGTGAGTTGAATCGTTTTCGCTGTGAGGAGGCTGACGTGCTCATCAAACACATCGGAGGTTATCCCGGTCACTATGATTCGTCGGTCAGCAGATTGCTTTATGGCAACCCGCCCCAGCTATTCATTGCGGGACACTCTCATATCCTGAAGGTTAAGTTCGACCCAACGCTCAACCTTCTGCATATCAACCCGGGGGCTGCCGGCTTGCAGGGCTGGCATAAGGAGCGCACATTGGTCAGACTGACTATTGACGGTAGTGCGTTTAAAGATCTTGAAGTCATCACACTGGAAGACCCGCGAAAGAAATGGATGGAATAAAAGAATGGACAACGGAACTGCTTGTAGACACAATAGTTGCAGCTGTCGTTACGTTATTAGTATATGTCGTAGGACGTATCGCGGGAAACGAGACTTCGTGGAGCGATATCACACAGACATATATGATGAGCTTCCTCATCATGTTCGTATTAGGTGTATATAGAAAATTAAGACATAAGAAGGAACAATGAAAACGATTGTCATTACCGGTGGTGCAGGCTTTATTGGAAGTCATGTGGTGCGCCTGTTCGTGAACAAGTATCCGGAATATCACATTATCAACCTTGATAAGTTGACTTATGCAGGCAATCTGGCGAATCTGAAAGATATCGAGGACAAACCCAACTATGAGTTTGTGAAGATGGATATCTGTGACTTCGAGGCTTTTTATCAGTTGATGCAGGACAAGAAGGTTGATGGCATCATTCATCTTGCTGCCGAAAGTCATGTAGACCGTTCCATCAAGGATCCTTTTACTTTTGCCAAGACCAACGTCATGGGAACCCTGTCATTGCTGCAGGCTGCCAAACTATATTGGGAGTCATTGCCTGAGAAATATGAGGGCAAGCGTTTCTATCACATTTCCACTGATGAGGTGTACGGTGCCCTTGAACTGACCCATCCTGAGGGTATTGAGCCACCGTTTACGACCACAGCCTCCAGTGCGGAGCATCATTTGGCTTACGGGGATAAGTTCTTTTTAGAGACAACGAAATATAATCCACACTCGCCCTATTCTGCTGCCAAAGCTTCTTCGGATCACTTCGTGCGTGCTTACCATGACACATACGGTATGCCTGTGGTGGTTACTAATTGCTCAAATAACTATGGCCCCTATCAGTTCCCTGAAAAACTGATTCCGCTGTTTATCAATAACATCCGTCACCGCAAGCCTCTGCCCGTCTATGGCAAGGGCGAAAACGTGCGTGACTGGTTATATGTGGAGGATCACGCCAGGGCCATTGATATCATCTTCCATAATGGAAAAATTGCTGATACCTATAATATTGGTGGCTTTAACGAGTGGAAGAATATTGATATCATCAAGGTGGTTATCAAGACTGTTGACCGACTTTTAGGACGTCAGGAAGGGGAGGATATGGATCTTATCACCTTTGTCACTGACCGTGCCGGCCACGATCTCCGTTACGCCATTGATTCTACGAAACTCCAGAAGGAACTTGGCTGGGAGCCAAGTCTCCAGTTTGAGGAGGGTATTGAAAAGACTGTGCGCTGGTATCTCGATAATCAGGAGTGGCTCGACAATGTTACCAGTGGCGACTACCAGAAGTATTACGATAATATGTACGTTAACCGTTAATGTTCTTATGCTGCGTTTCAGCGTGGCGTCTATAGCTTATGAAAAAGATACTATTGTTAGGCTCAGGTGAACTGGGTAAGGAATTTGTGATTGCCGCAATGCGTGCCGGTCAGTATGTGATAGCCTGCGACCGTTATGACAATGCTCCAGCCATGCAAGTGGCTGACGAACGCGAAGTGTTCTCAATGCTCGATGGCGATGCTCTCGAGGCTGTGGTCAACAAACATAAACCCGATATCATCGTGCCGGAGATTGAGGCTATCCGTACCGAGCGCCTCTTTAAGTTTGAGGAGCAAGGCATTCAGGTGGTACCGTCGGCCCGTGCCGTCAATTTTACGATGAATCGTCGTGCCATTCGCGACCTCGCTGCCAAGGAATTGGGCCTTCGCACGGCCAAGTATTTCTATGCTAAAACCTTTGAGGAGTTTAAGGCTGCGGCTGACGAGATTGGGTTCCCCTGTGTGGTTAAGCCGCTGATGTCATCTTCCGGTCATGGCCAGAGTTATGTGTACAACGACAGTGAACTGGAGCAGGCTTTCCGTGATGCAATGGAAGGCAGTCGTGGTGACGTGAAGGAAGTGATTATCGAAGAGTTTATCGACTTCGATTTCGAGTTTACTCTGCTTACTGTCACGCAGCAGCATGGTTGGCCGACCCTTTTCTGTCCGCCTATCGGACATGTGCAGAAGGCTGGCGACTATCGTGAGTCATGGCAGCCCTACAAGATTTCTGATGAGGCTCTCAAACAAGCTCAGATGATGGCTGATAAGGTAACGAAGGCACTAACGGGTGCTGGTATTTGGGGTGTTGAGTTCTTCCTGACGAAGCAGGGGGAGGTTATCTTTTCTGAACTTTCGCCACGTCCACACGATACGGGCATGGTGACTCTTGGACATACAACGAACCTCTCTGAATTTGAACTTCATCTGCGTGCCGTGCTTGGCTTGCCTATCGCTGGCATCCATCTGGAACATGCAGGAGCCAGCGCAGTGATTCTTTCTCCAACAGAGGCCAAGGCACCTGTAGATTGTTCGCTGTTGCCTTATAATCTTGAGGATGCTCTCAAGGAAGACCGCACTCGTATTCGTATTTTCGGCAAACCTGAGGCACACAAAGGGCGCCGTATGGGTGTTGTGCTCTGCTATGGCGAGGTAGGGGATGACGTGAATGCTTTGCGTGACAAAGCCAAACGTCTGGCGAAGACCGTGTTAGGAACCGATCCTTATGAGAAGTTTGGACATTGAGATCATAGACCTACCGAAAATCACTGATCCGCGTGGCAATCTGACTGTTGCGGAGGCTCAGGCAATGGTGCCTTTCGACATTAAGCGTGTCTATTGGGTATATGATGTGCCCGGTGGAGAAAGTCGTGGCGGTCATGCTCACAAGCGCCTCAAACAGTTCATCATAGCATTGAGTGGTTCTTTCACCGTGACACTTGACAATGGCTTTGAG
This sequence comes from uncultured Prevotella sp., assembly GCA_947174835.1. Taxonomy (GTDB): domain Bacteria; phylum Bacteroidota; class Bacteroidia; order Bacteroidales; family Bacteroidaceae; genus Prevotella. The sequence continues at coordinate 2,942 of CAMWKM010000092.1, read as the reverse complement.
CGTAAGACTGTTTTGCTGAATCATCCTTGGCAGGGATTGCTCATTGATGTCAACACATGGCGAACACTTGATGATTTCTCATCTGGAGCCGTCTGTCTTGTGCTTGCTTCTGAACATTACGATAAGGATGACTATATCTACGAATACGACGAGTTCCTTGATTATTTGAGATGTTTGAAATAAAACGATACACGTCTGTTGATAAGCGCGAATGGGATAGATACGTTGCAAAAGCCAGAAACGCCACGTTCCTGTTCTATCGTGACTATATGGATTACCACTCCGACCGTTTCACAGACCATTCGCTGATGTTCTATGTGGGCAGTCATTTGCATTCCATCTTGCCTGCCAATATCGTAGGAGATACGCTGTATTCCCATCAAGGACTGACTTATGGCGGACTGGTGATGGATATCAATGTCACCTCATCTGATGTCGTCACTCTTTTTCGCGAGATGAATGATTGGCTTCGTGCGGCAGGCATCCGGAGGGTCGTCTACAAGCCTGTGCCGTGGGTCTATCATCAACATGCTTCAGAAGAGGATCTCTATCCGCTTTTCTGGGTATGTCATGCTCAGGTTATTGCTCGTGATCTTGGCACCGTTATCTTCATGCAGAAGCATCTGCGTTGGCGCAAAGATCGTCGTCGGCGGCTGAAAGTGGCACACGAGCATGGCATTGTAGTGACGCGTACAACTGATTTTCGTGCCTTTTGGCCTGTACTGGAGGCCAATTTGCAAGACCGTCATGGTGTCAATCCTGTCCATACTGTAGAGGAGATGGAACTTCTCTACTCCCGCTTTCCTGAGAATATCGTACAATATAATGCCTGTAAAGATGGTGAAGTGCTGGCAGGTCTGACGTTCTATCTTTCACCTCAGGTGCTTCATGGACAGTACTGTTCCTCTACACCGCAAGGCAAGAAGTTGGGTGCTGTTGATGCTATCTATGAGAAAGCTATGTATGAAGACTATCCTGATTATATGTATCTTGATTATGGTAGGTCTACCGAAGGTGACGGTTCTGTGTTAAACGATGGACTTGTGGCTCAGAAAGAAGGGTTCGGAGGACGTGCCATTTGTTATGATACCTACGAATGGACGCTATGATTGACTATCTCCCTCTCAAGCGTATCACGGCTATGCATACTGATGAGATTCATCAGGCTATCCGTCAGGTAGTTGATAGTGGCTGGTATCTCCAGGGTGAAGCCACGGCCCATTTCGAGGAAGACTATGCCCGTTATATCGGTACTAAATATTGTATTGGCGTGGCCAATGGACTTGATGCACTGACACTCATCTTTCGTGCGTACATGGAATTGGGTATATTGAAAGAGGGGGATGAGGTCATCGTGTCGGCTAATACCTATATTGCTACAATTCTTTCCATCACCGAGAATCGATTGAAACCGGTGCTTGTGGAACCAAGCATCAACACGTTTCAGATTGATGATACACTTATTGAGCAGGCTGTCACCCCGCGTACCCGTGCTGTTATGTTGGTTCATCTTTATGGACGATGTGCCTATACGGAGAGAATTGCATCCTTATGCCGTCAGTATAATCTTCTTCTTCTCGAAGATAATGCTCAGGCTCATGGTTGTTGCTTCGAAAACAGACATACGGGATCCTTGGGTAATGCTGCCGCTCATAGCTTCTATCCGGGTAAGAACCTTGGTGCCTTGGGTGATGCAGGAGCCGTCACCACCAATGATGCTTGTCTGGCAGCCGCTATCAGAAGTATTGCCAACTACGGCTCGTCCCGTAAATATGTTTTTGGCTATCAGGGGTGTAATTCACGTATTGACGAGATCCAGGCGGCTGTGCTTAGCATTAAACTAAAATATCTGGATGAAGACAATGCCCGTCGGCAGGTTATTGCCAACTATTATATTGATCATGTCAGCAATCCTTTGGTACGACTGCCAGAGAAGTCGGGTAGTGTGTATCATATTTTCCCAGTGCTCTGTATTCAGCGTGAAGCTTTGCAGTGCTACCTTGAAAACAATGGGGTAGGGACGGCTATTCATTATCCGATACCTCCTCACAAGCAGGCCTGTTATGCAGAATGGCATGGTTTTTGCTTTCCAGTTACAGAGCAGATACATGCTCAGGAACTAAGCATTCCTTGTCATCAGGCATTAGCCGACAAAGAGATAGAGACTATAGTAGAATTAATAAATTGTTTCACAAATTGAAGTAAAAAGTATGGATTACGAAGAAATGAACTATCAATCTTATGCGCGAGATCGCCAGTTGGAAGCTTCCTTAGCTTTCCCTGTACTGATGCGTAAGACTTATCTATGGATGATGATGGCTTTGGTAATTACTGGATTGACTGCCTATGTCGTGGCTACCAATCAGGCTATTACCTCCTTTCTTGCATTACATCACCAGTTCATCTGGGTGCTCTTTATTGCTGAGCTTGCTCTCGTCATTGGCCTCAGTGCTGCCATTAACAAGATATCTCTGTTTGTGGCTACGCTGATGTTTATTGCCTATGCAGTGCTCAATGGTGTCACCTTCTCGTCATTGTTCTATATTTACACGATGGGAAGTCTGGCTACAACATTCTTAGTCACGGCAGGTACTTTCGGAGCAATGTCGGTATTCGGCTTCTTTACCAAAGTCGATCTGTCTTCTTTTGGTAAAATTCTGCTAATGGCTTTGATTGGATTGATTATTGCAACCATCGTCAATATCTTCGTGGCGAGTTCTGCTCTTGAAATGATTCTCTCCTACGTGGGGGTGCTCATCTTTGTGGGATTGACAGCTTATGACACGCAGAAGATCAAACAGATGTTCTTGATGGCTCCTGATGCCAGTGCTTCTACTCAGAAATATGCAATTCTCGGAGCGTTGACGTTGTATCTTGATTTCATCAACCTTTTCCTTTATATGCTTCGGATATTTGGAAGAAGGGAATAATATATTATATAT
>CAMWKM010000091.1 GCA_947174835.1 uncultured Prevotella sp. | reverse complement strand
AATCCGCTCTCCTCACTCGCCAACGCGACCTTTTGCTCCCTCGCCTGATGAGTGGTAAATTGGAGGTAAAAGCATAATATATAAAACAATGGCAAAGGAATATAAAATACCGAATCTTCCATTGTCCTATGACTTGGAAACAAAAGCAGTATTGAAACAACTGAATCTTGCTAATAAGAAGTTGGCAGAACTGAAAGGAGTTGCCCTTACAATACCTAATGAGAATATTCTTATTAGTACGCTTACCTTGCAAGAAGCAAAAGAGAGTTCTTCTGTTGAAAATATTGTAACAACCCAAGATGATTTGTTCAAGGAAGAACTCAACATTCAAGAAAATATATCAAATGCAGCGGCAAAAGAAGTTTTGAACTATCGCCGTGCAATGCAAGCTGGGTTTGAGTTAGTGAAGAAGAATAAATTGCTCACCTGCAATATCATTCAGCAAATTCAGTCAGAATTGGAATCAAACAGAGCCGGCTTCCGAACTGTCCCAGGAACCCATCTGAAGAACAGTCTTGGTGAGATAATTTATACACCACCGCAAGAATATGATGAGATTGTAAAGATGATGAGCAACTTGGAACAATTTATAAATGACGAAACTACTTCAGATATTGACCCACTGATAAAACTTGCAATTGTGCATCATCAGTTTGAAAGCATACATCCGTTCTTTGATGGCAATGGAAGAACTGGGCGTATCATTAATATTTTGATGCTTGTTACAAATGATTTGCTTGATTTGCCCATTCTGTATTTAAGCCGCTATGTTACACGCAACAAAGGTAGATACTACCAGTTGATACAAACTATCAGAGATAATGATGAAAACAACTCAAAAGAATGGGAAGATTGGATTTTATTTGTCTTGAAAGGCATAGAGGAAACAGCAGAGGAAACTATCAACTTGATAAAATCTATCTCTATGTTGATGGCTGCATTCAAAGTCAGATTGAGAAAATTGTTGGGAAACAAATATAAACATGACTTGTTGAATAATCTGTTTAGGCATCCTTACACTAAAATTGAATATGTAGAAAAGGATATGCTTGTCACACGTCAGACTGCAAGTAAATACTTGGATAAGATTGTGGAAGATGGCTTGCTGACTAAAATGAAATTAGGCAAGGACAATTATTATATAAATGATGCCTTATGCCAATTGTTCATCAATCAAAGTCATGTTAATAAAACGGGTAAAATATAACATAAAGAAGATAACGTGTTAAAAAAAACACGATTTCTTAACACGTTCTTTCCCACATGTTAAAGCAAGAAAAGGTATGAAATCATTCATCAGCGAAGATAATATAGAGCAGTCGATATGCAATCGACTGTCGCAACTGGAATATGGTTGGCAGCGTATAGAGTGCAACCCCAGGGTGGAGGGGCAGAATGACTTGAAGACAACCGGTCGCATGAGTGTGGAGGAGTGCATACTCCCTGAAGTGTTCCGCAATGCGCTGAAGCGGCTTAATCCACAAATAGCCCCGGAGATTCTCGATGATATTGTGAGAGAATATCGTAAGGACTACACGGGGACAGACATGGTGGAGACAAACTATAAGTTCTACAACCAGCTTCGCAATGGCATCAAAGTGAAGACACGCAACCAGCGTGGTGAGGACTTCGATATTGTCAAGTTGATAGATTTTGATGAGCCAAGGAACAATGATTTCCACTGTGTCAACCAGATGTGGATAAAAGGGCATTACCGCTACCGTCGTCCTGACGTGTTGCTCTTCGTGAACGGTCTGCCTATGGTATTCATCGAACTGAAGAACTCAACGGTAAAGATAGAGGAGTCGTATAACAAGAACTTGGTTTCGTATCGCAAGGACATTCCCAACATCTTTGCCATGAATCAGATATGTGTTCTCTCGAATGGCCTTTATACAAAGATCGGTGCATGGAATGCCGGCTATGAGTTTTTCTTTGAGTGGCTACGTGTGGATGATGAGAAAGAGAAGATTGATCGCAAACAGATAGCTGAACATGGACTGAGCATCACCAACCTGATTGACGGTCTTTTCCGCAAAGAACGCCTGATTGACTACATAGAGAACTTTATCTTCTTCGACAATAAACGCAGTAAGATTATTGCCAAGAACCATCAGTATTTAGGTGTCAACAGTCTGATGAAGAGTGTGGAAAGGCGTGAGGCACTGAACGGAAAGTTGGGTGTCTTCTGGCATACGCAAGGTTCGGGCAAGAGCTACTCGATGGTGATGTTTGTGCGCAAGGTGAAACGCAAGTTACACGGCAATTTCACGTTCTTGGTAATAACTGACCGTGAAGACCTTGACACACAGATACACAAGACTTTTGTACGCTCGGAGGTGATTGGCGACAAGGAGGAATGTCAGCCGAAGAATGCCGAACAACTGAGGAATTTCCTGATGAGCAATAAACCAATGGTGTTTACGCTCATCCATAAGTTCCAGTACGACAAGACGAAGAAGTATCCCATACTCTCGGAACGTAACGACATCTTTGTATTGGTGGACGAGGCACACCGCACACAATACAAGCAGTTGGCAGAGAATATGCATACGGGATTGCCGAATGCCAACTACATAGCATTTACGGGCACGCCACTATTGGGCAGCAAACGTCTGACGAATCAATGGTTTGGCGATTATGTGTCGGAATATAATTTTGCACAGGCTATCGAGGACGGCAGTACCGTACCGTTGTTCTATAGCCGTCGGGTGCCGGAAGTAGGGCTTACCAACGACTGGCTCGATACGGACATAGACCAGATTGTGGAAGAGGAAAACCTGAACGACAGGGAAAAGGAACTGTTGGAAAATTCATCGTCGCGCATTTTGGAAGTGATAAAACGCGATGAACGCCTTGACAAGATAGCCCGGGACATTGCACACCATTTCCCGCGTCGTGGTTTCGGGGGTAAGGGAATGGTGGTGAGCGTAGATAAGTACACTACCGTAAAGATGTATGACAAAGTGCAAAAATACTGGGCAGAAGAAAAGAAGAATCTTATAAAGGAACGCAACATCGCCAAGACCAAAGAGGAACGCTATCGCCTCACGGAACAACTCAACGATATGGATAAAGTGGAGATGGCCGTGGTGATAAGCGAAGATGCAGAGGAGATGGGGAAATTTGAAGCCCAGGGACTTGACATCGCACTCCACCGCAAGAAGCTGAAAGAGATAACTCCGGACGGCAAGGACATTGAAGATAGATTCAAGGATAAGGACGACCCTCTGCGCCTTGTCTTTGTATGTGCCATGTGGCTGACTGGTTTTGATGTGCCCTCGCTCTCTACGCTCTATCTTGACAAACCGATGAAAGGGCATACGCTGATGCAGGCAATAGCCCGGGCAAACCGTGTGTTCCCGGGCAAGAACTGTGGTATCGTGGTTGATTATGTCAATGTGTTCAAGTATATGCAGAAGGCATTAAGCGACTATGCCTCCAACGATGGTAGTGCGGAATATCCTGCAAAGGACATTGAAACGCTCATTCGGAATATTGATGAGAATATTACGGAGTGTGAGTCCTTCCTTCTGCAATTGGGAATAAATATTGAAGAAATTATTGCCAATGCCAATACGCTTGACAAACTGGAACTTCTACGTCAGGCATACGTGAAGATTCTGGAGAAAGATGAATGGAAAGATCGCTTCAAGGTTTTGAGTAATCTGCTGATAAACCTTTATGATGCAAGTAAACCTGAGATATTTGAAAGAGGTTGGAGCAATGAGAAATTTGCACCTCTGAGTTATCTGTATGGATTATTCTGCAATCAGATAGACGACGAAAAGCTGAACCGTGCAAAAGCAAAAATGGCAAATGCGCTTGATAACAGCGTATCTGCCACTGACATGGCAGCAGAGGATGGGCCTCAATGTGGTATATATGAAAATAAGGTTATCGACCTTAGTAAACTTGACGTGGATGCTGTTCGCAAGGTTATCGGTGATTCTCCCTACAAAGCTCTGCAGATAGACAATCTCCGTGCATTTATAGAAAAGACATTGCATCAACTTATCAACAAGAATAGCACTCGCATTGCGTTTTCTGAACGATACAAGAATATCATAGATCGATACAATGCTGGAGGTAGTGAGAATGAAGATTATTACGAGAAACTGCTTCAACTGATAGAGGAACTGAAGAAAGAACAGTCTCGTTCCACAGAGATGGGTTTGCAAGAGGAAGAACTTGAAATCTTTGACCTGCTCTGCAAAGGCAGAAAACTGACAAAAGCAGAGGAGCAAAAGGTCATCCTTGCCGCCAAGAACCTGTATCAAAAACTGGTTACCGAGAAAGAAAAGGTAATGGTGGTTGACTGGTATAAAGACGAGCAGCCTCGCCAAAAGGTGCGCAGCCTCATTCAGTTTTCATTGAATAGCGATTTGCCGGACAGCTATGACAGGGTGGCATTTGACGATAAAACCAACTTGCTAATGGAACACTTCATTGATATGGCCGTTCAGGGTTATGGATGGCTGACGGCATAGAAATTTCGTCATCATCCGACACATTCGTCGGAAATATGGCATATATGCTACAACTGCCCGGCTTCAACCATCAGAACGACTCGTTCTGTCAAACGGTCGACACCCTCCGGGTCATAGCCTTTCTTCAGCGAGGCACCAAACATCCATGCAAAGGCCTGCCACATACCTGATCGCACTGGGCCAATAAAAGCCTGCATGGTCTCATAGACTGTCGAGTTGCACTCTCGGTCTACTAACTTGATAAGCAGTTTGCCCTGCGAGAAAGTCAACTTCTTCATCTGCGGCTTATATTCCTTGACGATGGCCTGCTCCACCCGCTTCAGATGGGCACTACGCTCCTTTGGTGGTAACGTCTCTGTGAACTCTGCCGTTTCGATAATGATCTGGCGCACCTGCTTAGCCAACGGCAACACCGTCTTTACGTTCTTCACCAACCGCATATAGGCCTGCTGCTGACGCTTGCTCTTGAAAGTCGGATCCGGATAGACATAGACCGGCGACATCTCCATATACTGTATAGAGTCACCGTCCACCAGTGTCTGGCCTACCTTCACCGTAGGCACAAACGTCTGGTCGCTCACATTCTCCTGAGCCTGAACCATCAGCCCCATTAGGAGTCCAGTCACCACTATCGCTATTCGCTTCACGGTTGCAAAGTTACATCGTAGCAGACAAAAATCCAAATATTTTAGAATTTGTTTTGCCATAACGGAATTTATTTATTATTTTTGCACCAATGAAATATAGGCTAATCGTCCTCGCACTATTGATGGCTCTTACCACTTCTGCACAGACAGAGCAAACGGGGTGGGAACAGTTATGGGAACAAATGTACAGCCCAGAGGATATGGAGGAAGGAGAATGGGAGGAATACCATGAACGTCTGCAGCAATTGGCAGAGCATCCCATTGATCTGAATAATGCTACACGTGAAGAACTGGAGCAGTTGCCCTTCCTCTCGCAGCAACAGGTGATGGACATCATGGAATATCTCTATTACTATAAGTCGATGCGTTCAATAGGCGAGATAGCCATGATCCCTTCTATCGACTATCGACAACGACAACTGTTGCGATACTTTGTCACTTTCACAGAACATACGGAGAGGGCTCATTTCCCAAGCCTTGATACACTACTCAGCAGAGGGCGACACACACTGACCGCCACTGCCCGATATCCATTCTATAAACGAAAAGGCGACAAAAACGGCTATCTGGGTTATCAACTGCGTCATTCGTTGCGATACGAGTTTGCGAGCGGCCAATATCTTAGGGCGGGCCTGATTGGTGCACAGGATGCCGGGGAGCCATTTTTCGCCAACCGCAACGCGATGGGCTATGATACTTATTCTTATTATATACAACTCCGACACTTGGGATTTCTGGAGAATGCCGTCGTCGGCAAGTATAAACTGTCAGCCGGTATGGGACTTGTGCTGAACAACAGTTTCATGTTGGGCAAGTTGGCCACGTTGCAGAATCTGGGACGCCAAAGCAATACCCTGCGCCCTCATACCTCACGCTCAGAGTCTGACTACTTCCAAGGAGCCGCTGCCACACTGCGTCTGTCGAAGCCACTGGCGTTAACGACTTTTGTCTCCTACAGACCGATGGATGCCACGCTCAACAATGACGGTTCGGCAGCTACACTGATCACCTCAGGCTATCATCGTACACAGGGTGAAATGGACAAAAAATACAATACTCACCTGACAGCCACCGGTGCCACATTGAACTTGCACTATGGTGCCCTGAGACTGGGAGCCAATACCGTCTATACCCATATAGACCGTTCGCTGGAGCCTGACCGTACCGTACTCTATCGTCGTCACTACGCTCATGGACAGGACTTCCTCAACACCAGTGTGAACTATGCTTACAATCATTATCGCTTCACTTTCAATGGCGAGACGGCTGTCAATCAGGATGGAGCCTTAGCCACTGTCAATACCTTGAGCTTCCAGCCACATTCATCGTTTGGTGCCGTTGCCCTCTACCGCTTCTATAGTTATCGCTACACGGGTCTTTACAGTCATTCGTTCAACGACCGAGGGCATACTCAGAATGAATCAGGAATCTATCTGGGTATCAACTGGGTGCCCTTGACTCATTTGAGCCTGCAAGCCTATGCCGACTATAGTTACTCACCTTGGGCACGCTATCAGACCTCGTTATCGTCAAACGCTTCAGATTTCTTGATACAGGCCGACTGGTGCAAAGGCAACTGGAATGTACAGGGACGCTACCGATTACATCTTCGTCAGAAAGACAACAAGGACAAGACGGCCTTGATTCCTGACCGCGAACAACGAACGCGCCTTTTTGCTGTCTACACCTCGCCATCGGGTTGGGCAGCCAAAACACAGGCCGACATGATCAAGTCTGCCTATAAGGAGACTAATCATGGGTGGATGCTCAGCGAACACTTATCGTATCAGAATCCCCAATGGACACTAAGTGTCGTGGCCGGCTATTTCGATACCGATGCATACGCCAGCCGTATATACATCTATGAACGACAGATGCAGTACGAGTTTTCATTCCCCTTCTACTACGGTCGTGGTCTCCGCTTGGCCCTCTTTGGTCGTACCGCCATTTTGGATAATCTCACCATCTCCACCCGCTTAGGCTATACCAATTATTTTAACCGTTCTACCATCGGTAGCGGTCTGCAACAGATTGACGCTTCTCATCAGACAGACCTCGATTTGCAATTGCGCTGGAAGTTCTAAAATTCTTAGGTTTTTTATGCCCTTTTCTCACATTTAATTCGTACCTTTGCACGCAATATTGACTATCATCATCTTATGAAAGAACTTGCATTGAAGTACGGATGTAATCCGAATCAGAAGCCCTCACGCATCTTTATGCAGGACGGCTCAGAGTTACCCATTGAAGTCGTTAACGGTCGCCCCGGTTATATCAACCTGCTCGACGCACTGAATTCGTGGCAGTTGGTGAAAGAACTGAAGGAGGCAACAGGTTTACCCTCGGCCGCCTCGTTCAAACATGTATCGCCTGCCGGTGCCGCTGTGGGACTGCCCTTGAGTGACACCCTAAAGCACATCTATTTCGTAGACGACATTGAAGGACTTGATGAATCGCCTATTGCTTGTGCCTATGCCCGCGCTCGTGGTGCCGACCGTATGTCGTCGTATGGTGATTTCATTGCACTGTCTGATGTTTGCGACAAGACCACCGCTCTGATTATCAAGCGCGAAGTCAGCGATGGTGTCATTGCCCCCGGCTATACAGATGAAGCTATTGAGATTCTGAAAGAGAAGCGCAAGGGCACCTACAATGTCATTAAGATTGACCCTGCCTACAAGCCGCAACCCATAGAGACCAAGCAAGTGTTTGGCGTGACCTTTGAACAGGGCCGCAATGAGATTCGCCTCGACGATCCCGCACTCTTTGAAAACATTCCCACACAGAATAAAACCTTTACGGCTGATGCACGTCGCGATCTGATTATCGCCCTCATCACGCTGAAATATACGCAGAGTAACTCCGTGTGCTACGTCAAGGACGGACAGGCTATCGGTATCGGTGCCGGTCAGCAGAGTCGTATCCACTGCACCCGCCTGGCTGGCCAAAAAGCCGACATCTGGTGGTTGCGTCAGCACCCGAAAGTGCTTGCCCTCCCCTTCAAACCCGGCATTCGTCGTGCCGACCGCGACAACACCATAGATGTTTATATTTCAGAGGAAGAGCACGACGACGTGCTGCGCGAAGGCGTCTGGCAGCAGTTCTTTACAGAGCGTCCCGAAGTACTCACATTGACTGAAAAGCAAGAATGGATTGCCAAGAACACGCAGGTTGCTTTAGGCAGCGATGCCTTCTTCCCCTTTGGCGACAACATTGAGCGTGCTCACAAGAGTGGCGTGCAGTTCATTGCTCAGGCCGGTGGCTCCGTGCGCGATGATCATGTCATCATGACCTGCGATAAGTACGGCATTGCAATGACCTTTACCGGTGTACGTCTTTTCCACCATTAAGTTATGGCACAGCAAGACGACGACTTCCAGAGCATTCTGGAAAATGGCATTTCGTTTGGTCGTGGCGGAGAACGCCACGACCAAAACGAAGGCAAAGTGAAGACCAAGGCCAAGAAGAAGAAATACATTACCGGTGCTCATGGCAGCGGTTCCGCCCGTCAGAAAGCGAAGTACCGCGAACAGCGTGCTAATCGCAAGCATCATTAGGCTTGACGTTTACAACAGGCGACGGGAGAAGTAGTGCACAGGATACCACACGGCCAAAAAGCCGACTGCCAATACGGTAACAAAGATAAGAGCGATGTCCCCAAGATGAACACTGACGGGATAGGCGTTAATAATAAAAGCACCCTCGCTGCTACCCAATGAAATGATGCCGAAGGTCTGTTGCAACCAACAGAGCAATAGACCGATGAGAATGCCGATAAAAGCACCAATAGCTGAAATCATGCGACCCTCAAACAGGAAAATACGGATAATCTGACTATCGGTAGCTCCCATATTACGCAACGTCACCACATCGTCTTTCTTGTCGATGATAAGCATTGACAAGGAACCGATAATGTTGAAACAGGCTACCACCAGAATGAAAGTCAGGAAGATATAGGCAATCAGTTTCTCTATCTTCATGATACGGAAAGTCTCATCCTGTTGCTCATAACGGTCGAGCACCTTATATTTGTTTCCACAAATGTCCTTGATATGGGCTTTCGTCTTTTCAAAGTCACAGTCAGGTTGCAGGCGCAATTCAAGCGACGATATTTCCCCTTGTCTGAAAAAGATGCGACGAGCAAAGCCGATGCTAGTCAAGATATAGTTGCGGTCATATTTGGCCTGCATCACCTCAAAGACCACACCAGGCGAATAGAGTTCGTCCTGCACAAAGCCATCAGTAGGATCGCTCATATCCAGTTGTCCTTCACGTCGAGGGGCATAAATCTGGACGGGGGTGTCAAAACGGGCACCAGTACCCAACTGTTCTGCCAAACGAATGCCTAAGATACCATAGTCCAAGTCGGCAGCATGGAGTTCGAAGGTCCCTTGTCCCCAAAGAATCTCACGGATATGGGTCAGTTGGTCGAAATTATCCTCCACACCTTTTATATGCACCATCGCCTGACGACCGTCATAGACGGCCATCGCCTGATCCTCCACACACTCCGTTGCTACAGCTATTTCCGGCAATGCTTTGATTTCCGTCAGAATGGGATCATCGGCAGGAGCCGACTTTCCCTCAGCAGGAATAATCTCAATCTGTGGGTCAAAGGTAGTGAAGAGCGAAGCCACAAGATCACTGAATCCGTTAAACACGCTCAGCGTCACCACCAATGCCATCGTCGCCACTGCCACCCCAATGACAGAAATGGCACTAATGATGTTGATGACGTTGGTCGACTTCTTAGAGAAGAGATAACGACGAGCTATGAAAAGCGGAAAATTCACGTCTGTCCTATTTCTTTAACAATTCGTCAATACGGTCAATATAATCGAGTGAGTCGTCAATAAAGAAACGCAGTTCAGGGATGATACGTAACTGATAACGCACACGCTGCCCCAATGCGAAACGGATCTGCTGGTTATTTTTCTCAATACTATTCAGAATCTCAGTACCTCGCTCTGAGGGGAAAATACTCAAATAGGCCGTGCAGATACTTAGATCCGGTGAGATTCTGGTACGCGTCACGCTAACCATCACACCGTGCATTGAACGGGTCTGTTCCTGAAAAATCACGCTCAACTCCTTCTGCAACAAGCGCGATATTTTGTTTTGTCTTGTTTCTTGCATATATTCTTTTTCGTTTTATTTCTTCCTTATAATTGTCAGTCCGTCGCGTAATGGCAGGATGACCGGCTCCACTCTATCATCTTGAGCCACATAGTCATTGAAACGACGGATGCCAGTTGTCTGCTGGTCGTGGTCGTAAGCGGGATCAATCACATGTCCGTCCCACAATGTGTTATCTGCCAGAATGAAACCGCCTGACCGGAGAATGGCAAGCACAGCCTCATAGGTCTCTACATAGGTGCGCTTATCGCCATCAATAAAAGCCATATCGAACGTGATGCCCAGTTTGGGTGCTTCGCTGATAGCATCACCGATGATGAACTCTATCTTGTCGCTGACGGGTGAATTCTCTATCCACGGTCTGGTGAAATCCTCCTGTTCGTCATTAATCTCAAAGGTATATACCTTGCCTTCTTCGTCCAAACCCTCTGCCATACAGATGGCACTATAGCCACTGAACGTCCCTACCTCAAGGATGCGTTTCGGCTTGATCATCTGCACCAGCATCTTCAACAATCGGCCCTGCAGATGTCCGCTGGCCATTCGTCCATGCAACAGATAGATATTGGTTGCACGATAGAGGCGATACAGATAGTCTGGCTCCGGCTCAATATGCTGCAGAACGTAGTCTTCTAAACCTTCGACGTTCATTTCATCGTTGCCAAAATAGCCTCAATGGCCAATCGGTAGGAGTCGAGGCCAAAGCCGCAGATGACACCCTTGCAAGCTGCTGAGATCATGGAGTGGTGACGGTACTCCTCCCGCTGATGCACGTTGGATATATGCACTTCTATCACAGGACATTTTAGCGAACGGATGCAATCCTGTAAAGCAATGCTGGTGTGAGTATAAGCACCGGCATTCAGCACAATACCATCACACTCGTCCCCCGTCTCCTGCATCTTGTCGATAAGCAGTCCCTCCACGTTACTCTGATAGTAGTCTATCTCCACATCGGGATATTTTGCTTGCAACTGCAGCAAGTATTTGTCAAACGACATACTGCCATAGATGCCCGGTTCCCGCTTACCCAGCAGGTTTAGGTTCGGCCCATTGATAATCTGTATTTTCACTTTTTAAGTCTTTTACTTTTTTACTTTTTACTTTTTTGTGTATCTTTGTCGCCACAAAAGTACAAAAATAAATGGAAACAAGCAAAAATATGCAAGACAAAATGAAACGGGACTATCTGCGCTACCTGAAACTGCAGCGCAGTATGTCGCCCAACACGGTGGAGGCATATAGCCGCGACCTTGACAAACTTCTACTCTTCTTAAAGCGGGAAGAGAAGCAGGTGACCGATGTTGAATTGTCAGACTTGCAGACTTTTGCCGCCACACTCCATGACATCGGCATTGGGCCGCGCTCGCAATGTCGCATCCTGAGCGGCGTACGCTCGTTCTATCGGTACCTGATGATGGACGGTTATATAGACAACGACCCCACGGAACTGCTTGAATCGCCTGTATTAGGCGAACATCTGCCAGAATTTCTCACACCCTCCGAGGTCGACCGATTAGAAGATAGTATCGATGTCTCCAAACCCGAAGGCCATCGCAACCGCGCAATCATCGAGGTTTTGTTCTCTTGCGGTCTGCGAGTGTCGGAACTGGTCAATCTGAAGTTCTCGCAACTCTTTGCCGATGAACGATTTGTGCGTATCATGGGTAAGGGCTCGAAAGAACGATTAGTGCCCATCTCCGACCGGGCTCTCAAAGAAATCGACAATTATCTGCCTTGGCGCAACTCATTAAAAATCAAGCCCGGTGAAGAAGACTTTATTTTCCTGAACCGTCGTGGTGCTCACTTGACACGCACCATGATCCTAATTATGTTGAAGGATCAAGCTGAAGTGGCCGGCATCCGCAAAACCATTTCGCCCCACACCCTGCGCCACTCCTTCGCCACAGCCTTATTGGAAGGTGGTGCCGACCTTCGTGTTATCC
>CAMWKM010000090.1 GCA_947174835.1 uncultured Prevotella sp. | reverse complement strand
CCGTCGTCAATGATGAACAGAAATATGTGCTTCCTTTGAAAGGACAGGGTATGTGGGGTGGCATCAGTTGCTTTCTGGCGCTCAATAGTGATAAGAACACCGTTTTCGGTGTCTATTTTAATCACGAGAGTGAGACGGCAGGTCTGGGAGCCGAGATTAAAGACAATCTCCAATGGCAGGCTGGATTTAAGGGAAAGCACGTTTTTGTAGGCGACTCATTGGTTTTGTCGGTGGAGAAGAATGTCAACGATGAGACCACGGTTGATGCTGTTACTGGTGCGACCGTCACATCAACGGCTGTCAGTAAGATGTTGCAGGACCAACTGTCGAAGAAGTATATGGACTTTTTAAAGAAGGAGGAGTAGGACTATGGCACTATTCAATAAGCAAAACAGAGAGGCGTTTACCAATCCGTTGAATCTCGACCATCCGATATTGGTGCAGGTGCTTGGTATCTGCTCGGCACTTGCTGTGACCAGCCAGTTGAAACCAGCTATCGTGATGGGTCTGGCAGTTACTGTTATCACGGCATTTTCTAATGTGATTATCTCGCTTATCCGTAATACTATCCCCAATCGTATCCGTATCGTGGTGCAGCTTGTGGTGGTGGCTGCTCTGGTGACTATTGTCAGTCAGGTGTTGAAGGCATACGTCTATGATGTCAGCGTGCAACTGAGTGTCTATGTTGGCTTGATTATTACTAACTGCATCCTGATGGGGCGCTTGGAGGCTTTTGCTATGCAGAACAAGCCTTGGCCGTCGTTTCTTGATGGTGTGGGCAACGGTATCGGCTATGCTATGATTCTGATTATCGTGGGAGCTGTGCGTGAGTTCTTTGGTCGTGGCTCCCTGCTGGGCTATACCATCATTGACTGTAAGGACTTCAACAACGGCATGATGAGTATGCCTGCCATGGCTCTTATTCTTGTAGGTATCGTTATCTGGATACATCGTGCATATTTCAATAAAAACTGAAAAGTTTATGGATCACGCAATAAGTTTATTCTTTAGGTCGATATTTGTCGACAATATGATATTCGCGTTCTTTCTGGGTATGTGTTCATTCCTGGCCGTGTCGAAAAATGTGAAGACCTCGCTTGGACTTGGACTGGCTGTCACTTTTGTGTTGCTGGTCACCGTGCCCGTGGATTATCTGCTGCAGACAAAAGTGCTTAGTGAGGATGGCATCTTCGGTATGGATCTTAGTTACCTGTCGTTTATCCTCTTCATTGCTGTCATTGCCGGTATTGTACAATTAGTGGAAATGATTGTCGAGAAATATTCACCCTCGCTTTACGCGGCATTGGGTATCTTCTTACCACTGATTGCCGTGAACTGTGCCATCATGGGGGCTTCGCTGTTCATGCAGCAGCGTATCTTGCTTGACCCAGAGGAGACGAAATATATTGGTTCTCTATGGGATGCTGTCGTTTATGCTCTTGGTTCAGGCATTGGTTGGACGCTGGCTATTGTGGCTATGGGTGCTATCCGTGAGAAGATGCAATATAGTGATGTTCCCAAGCCATTACAGGGTCTTGGCATTACGTTTATTACCGTAGGTTTGATGGCTATGGCTATGATGTGTTTTAGTGGACTAAAGATTTAAGGAGGAAGCAGTATGTTTATACTCAATAGCATCATTGTGTTTTTGGTGACGATTATTGCCATCGTTGTCATTTTGCTGGTGGCCAAGAAATATCTGAGTCCCAGCGGTAACGTGAATATTACAGTAAATGGCGATAAGGTACTCAACGTGCCTCAAGGTAACAACCTGATGGCTACGCTCAATCAGAATGGTATTTTCCTGCCTTCGGCCTGTGGAGGAAAGGCTTCTTGTGGACAATGTAAGGTACAGGTTCTTGAAGGTGGGGGAGAAATTCTCGACTCAGAGAAATCTCATTTCACCCGTAAGGAGATCAAAGACCATTGGCGTCTGGGGTGTCAGTGCAAGGTGAAGGGCGACTTGAAAATTCATGTTGACGAGTCTATTCTGGGTGTCAAGGAGTACGAATGTACCGTTATTTCCAACAAGAACGTGGCTACGTTTATCAAGGAGTTCAAAGTGCAATTGCCTGCCGGTGAGCACATGGACTTCTTGCCCGGATCGTATGCACAGATTAATATCCCTGCTTTCGACTGCATTGACTACGATAAAGATTTTGATAAGTCACTCATCGGTGAGGAATATTTGCCTTCATGGAAAAGTTTCGGACTGTTTTCGCTGAAATGTAAGAATCCAGAGCCAACTATTCGCGCATATTCTATGGCTAACTATCCGGCCGAAGGTGATGTGTTCATGCTTACCGTGCGTATCGCTACACCACCGTTCAAGGCTGACAAGAGTGGTTTCATGGAGGTGAATCCGGGTATTGCCTCATCCTATATATTCTCGCTGAAACCCGGTGATAAGGTTATTATGAGTGGTCCTTATGGTGACTTCCATCCTCACTTCAACTCGAAGAAGGAGATGATCTGGGTGGGCGGTGGTGCCGGTATGGCTCCGCTTCGTGCGCAGATCATGCACATGACAAAGACGCTCCACACGACCGATCGTGAGATGCATTATTTTTACGGTGCGCGTGCCCTGAATGAGGTCTTCTATCTTGAAGATTTCCTTGGCTTGGAGAAGGAATATCCTAATTTCCATTTTCATTTGGCCCTTGACCGTCCTGATCCCGCAGCCGATGCTGTTGGTGTGAAGTACACCCCAGGCTTTGTACATCAGGTGATGCTCAATACCTATCTGAAAGATCATGAGGCTCCGGAGGACATTGAATATTATATGTGTGGCCCAGGCCCGATGTCGAAGGCCGTTGTTCAGATGCTTGATTCTCTGGGTGTTGATCCCGAAAGTATCATGTACGACAACTTTGGAGGCTAAGAAAAGAATGGGTTTGCTGATGGCAAACTCATTTTTTTTCTTTTTTATTCCTCTTTTTCAAGATATTGTTGTATCTTTGCGCTCGGTTTATGAAGAAAAATGAGAAAAAGGATAGCGTGTACTTAGCGGTTGAGCGTATTCTGGATAACTATTTGGAGATGAACAACCATCGCAAGACGCCTGAGCGTTATGCGATATTGCGTGCTGTGTACAGCATGGGGGAGCATTTCACCCTTGATGAATTGGGTGAGAAACTGGCTGCAGAATATCGGTTCCCTGTGTCAAGGGCCACTCTCTACAACACGATGAACCTGTTTATGGAGTTGCGACTGGTAATACGACATCGCTTTCAGGGTACAACGAAGTATGAGGCCTGCTATGCCGATGATAGTCATTGTCATCAAATATGCACCGTGTGTGGAAAGGTAACCGAGGTGAAGGCTCCTGAGATAGCTGAGGCTATAGATGCTCTTCACCTGAAGCGCTTCCGTAAGGATGGGTTCTCACTTTACATCTATGGTATATGTTCTACGTGTCAGGGAGCCATTACAAGAAAAAGTAAAAAGCAAAGAGATATAAAATAATATGAACAAAGGAAAGGTTGACGTCCTGCTGGGACTGCAGTGGGGCGACGAAGGTAAAGGAAAAGTGGTTGACGTGCTGACTCCTCGCTATGACGTGGTGGCACGTTTTCAGGGTGGTCCTAATGCAGGCCATACGCTGGAGTTTAACGGTGAGAAGTATGTGCTCCGTAGTATACCCTCTGGTATCTTTCAGGGAGGTAAGGTGAACATCATCGGTAACGGTGTGGTGCTGGCTCCCGATCTCTTCATGGATGAGGCTAAGGCACTGGAGGCAAGTGGACATCCGCTGCGCGAGCGCCTGCACATTTCGAAGAAGGCTCATTTGATCATGCCAACACATCGTGTGCTTGATGCTGCTTATGAGGCTCAGAAAGGTAAGAATAAGGTGGGCACTACGGGTAAGGGAATTGGTCCAACTTATACTGACAAGGTGAGTCGTACGGGTCTCCGCGTGGGCGACATCCTTGAGAACTTTGAGGACAAATATGCTGCTGCCAAGGCTCGCCATGAGGCTATTCTGAAGTCACTGAACTTTGATTACGATATCACTGAGGTGGAGAAGAAATGGTTGGAGGGTGTGGAATATTTGCGTCAGTTCCCTATTGTGGACAGCGAACATGAGATTAATGGTCTGTTGCGCGATGGTAAGAGTGTGCTTTGTGAGGGTGCACAAGGAACTATGCTTGATGTGGACTTTGGCAGTTATCCTTTTGTTACTTCATCGAATACTATCTGTGCCGGTGCTTGCACTGGATTGGGTATCGGTCCCAATAAGATTGGCGAGGTGTTTGGTATCATGAAAGCTTACTGTACTCGTGTGGGGGCCGGTCCATTTCCTACAGAGTTGTTCGACGAGACTAGTAAGAAGATCCGTGATTTGGGACATGAGTACGGTGCTGTCACAGGACGTGAGCGCCGCTGCGGCTGGATAGATTTGGTGGCTTTGCGCTACAGCATTATGGTGAATGGTGTTACTCAATTGATCATGATGAAGAGCGATGTGCTTGATGGCTTCGATACCATTAAGGCTTGCACGGCTTACAAGGTGAATGGTACGTTGACGCGTGATTTCCCCTATAACATTGAGGAAGGTATAGAACCTGTCTATGAGTCGTTGCCTGGATGGAAGACTGACATGACGAAGTTCACTGATGAGAAGCAATTCCCCCAGCAGTTCAAAGATTATGTGTCCTTTTTGGAACGTGAATTGGATACGCCTATTACTATTATTTCCATTGGTCCCGATCGCGAACAAACTATTTTGAGAAATGGCAAATAAACCTTCGATTCCCAAGGGAACGCGCGATTTTGGCCCGGTGGAGATGGCCAAGCGCAACTATATCTTCAATACCATCCGATCGGTGTATGAACTCTATGGTTTCCAGCAGATAGAGACACCGGCTCAAGAAACATTGCAAACGTTGCTGGGGAAGTATGGTGAGGAGGGTGATAAACTATTATTCAAGATATTGAACAGCGGTGATTATCTATCGAAAATTACCGATGAGGAACTGATGGAACGCAATACTTTGCGAATGGCCTCTAAAATTTGTGAGAAGGGTTTGCGTTACGACCTTACTGTGCCTTTTGCTCGCTATGTGGTGATGCATCGTGAAGAATTGCAGTTGCCTTTCAAGCGTTATCAAGTACAGCCAGTGTGGCGTGCTGATCGTCCGCAAAAAGGGCGCTATCGCGAGTTCTATCAGTTTGATGGTGATGTAGTGGGGAGCGATTCGCTTCTCAACGAGGTAGAATTGATGCAGATTGTTGATACTGTCTTCTCCCGCTTTGGCATACGTGTTCAGATAAAAATAAATAACCGTAAGATCCTTACTGGTATCGCTGAAGTTATTGGGGCTGCCGATAAGATTGTGGATATTACAGTGGCAATTGATAAACTTGATAAGATTGGCATTGATTGTGTGAATGCTGAACTGCGCGAGAAGGGGTTGACAGATTCCCAAATTGAGAAGTTGCAGCCTATTATTGCTTTACAGGGCACCAATGAGGAGAAACTTTGTATTGTTGCAGAAGTCTTGAAAGATAGTGAGACAGGTTTGAAAGGCGTGGAAGAGATCCGTTATATTTTGAGTGCTCTGAGCTCTTTAGGTACTTTGAGTTCTCCGAATTCTCTGAGAAACGAGATTCAACTTGACCTGACTTTAGCTCGCGGGTTGAGTTATTATACTGGTGCTATCTTTGAGGTGAAAGCCCTTGATACACCTATGGGTAGCATTTCTGGTGGTGGCCGTTACGATAATCTTACTGGTATTTTCGGTATGCCAGGACTGTCGGGTGTGGGTATTTCCTTTGGCGTTGACCGTATTTATGATGTGCTTAATGCTCTTGATCTCTATCCTAAGGACTCGTTGCAAACTTCGCAGGTACTCTTTATCAACTTTGGCGAGAAGGAGACAAATTATTGTCTGCCCTTTGTGGCCTATTGTCGACAAAACGGCATTCGCACAGAACTCTATCCCGATAGCACTAAGATGAAAAAGCAGATGGCCTACGCTAATGCAAAACAGATTCCTTTTGTAGTGCTGGCAGGTGAGAACGAGATGATTGAAGGCAAGGTGACGCTGAAGAATATGACAACTGGTGAGCAGGCCATGCTAACTAAAGAAGAACTAATCAACACAATAAAATGAAGCATATTAAATTATTGACTGTTCTACTGTTTGCCGTATTGCTAATGTCGACAACTGACCGGAAGACTACTACTATTTTTATTATTGGTGACTCGACAGCGGCCAATAAAGATATTTCTCACGACCGTAAGGAACGTGGGTGGGGAATGGCTCTGCAGTGTTATTTCGATGACAATATCGTAGTGGATAATCATGCTGTCAATGGACGTTCGTCACTTTCGTTTATCAATGAGGGGCGATGGGAAAAAGTGCTGGAAAAGATGCGACCAGGTGACTATGTTATTATCCAGTTTGGCCACAATGACGAGAAGGCTCCAAAGGATCGTCATACCGATCCTGGTTCAACTTTCGATTATAATTTGGCTAAGTATGTGCGCGAGACTCGTGAACATGGTGGAATTCCGGTGTTGATGAACTGTGTGGTGCGTCGTAACTTTTTTGTCAATGCTCCTGAGAATGATGACGATGAGAAACTGCGTACTACTACTTTCAAAGATGGTGTGAAGATGATTGAGGGTGATTCGCTCATTGATACTCACGGACTCTATCGTGTGGCACCGCGTGATGTTGCTCACCGGATGAATGCTCATTTTGTAGATGCTAACCAGATTACTCACGATTTGGAACAGGGATTGGGTACTGAGGATTCAAAGAAGTTACACATGTGGTTCCTCCCTGGGGAAGAACCTAGCGTGCCCAATGGCCGTCAGGATAATACCCATTACAATGTTTATGGTGCTCACGTGGTGGCTAAGCTTTTGGCTGATGCTCTTTGCGAGGAGATTCCTGTGCTGAAGAAATACCGTTGTGATGCCGATATCACTCTTGACCGTAAAGGACGTGGTGACTATATGTCAATCCAACAAGCAGTAGCTTCAGCCTTGTCGCGTTCAAACGGTGAGACCACCATCCAGATACTTGGTGGTCAGTGGGAGAAGCCGCAACTTCCTAAGAAATCGCGTATTAAGTTCATCTTACGCGAAGATGCTACTTGGAAGTAAGTTTGGACAATGTATAAATTAAGAAATAAATCCTGCAAAACATTTGCGGGATTTGTTTTTTATCCGTATCTTTGCGGGGTATAACTAATATAAAACAATTATGAAGAAAAAATTTATTTGTGCCGTTTGTGGATATATCTACGAAGGCGATGCTGCTCCTGAGAAGTGTCCCATCTGTAAGGCTCCTGCATCGAAGTTCTCTGAATTGAAGGATGATGCTGAGATGACTTATGCTACCGTTCATAAGATTGGTGATGGTAAGCCTGAGGGTGTTAGTGAGGAGATGATTCAAGACTTGCGTAACCATTTTAATGGAGAGTGTGGTGAAGTGGGTATGTATTTGGCTATGGCCCGTCAGGCTGATCGTGAAGGCTATCCAGAGATAGCTGAGGCTTTCAAACGCTATGCTTTTGAAGAGGCCGATCACGCCAGCCGTTTTGCAGAGTTGTTGGGCGAGTGCGTATGGGATACCAAAACTAATTTGGAAAAGCGTGCTGCAGCAGAGGCTGGTGCCTGTGAGGATAAGTTCCGTATTGCCAAGAATGCTAAGGCAGCTGGCTTTGATGCAATCCATGATACTGTTCATGAGATGGCTAAAGACGAAGCTCGTCATGGTGCTGGCTTCGCTGGTTTGTTGAAGCGTTATTTCGGTAAGTAAGTTAGAACAATATATAATAAATCTTATGAAAGTCCGTTTTATCAGTGTATGATAAGACGGATTTTCTTTTTTTTAAGCATAATGGTAGCCTTTGTGGCCTGTTCTAATGACGATTCGTTTACAGTGAGTCCTTCGGCACGACTGACTTTTTCAACAGACTCAGTGAAAATGGATACGATATTTTCAACTGTTGGCTCGCGTACCTATGACTTTTGGGTGTATAACCGAGGTAAGAATAGCATTCGTCTGCAAAGTGTGCGATTGAAACAAGGTAACCAGACTGGATTTCGTGTCAATGTAGACGGTTCGTATTTAGATAACTCATTAGGTTCGATTGTTACCAATTTGGAGGTGCGGCATGGTGACAGCATCCGTGTGTTCGTGGAACTGACGACACCAGAAAATGGTAAAACTGAGCCTCTGTTGGTGGAAGACCTGCTATTATTCCGTTTGGAGAGTGGGGGGGAGCAGGCGGTTGTGTTGCAGGGGCATTCATGGGATGCAATTTTTTTACGTGATGTAGTAGTTAGGAGTGATTCTTTGATAGAGAGTCGGAAACCAGTTGTTGTCTATGGTGGTCTGCGTGTTGACAGTGCTGTAACGTTGACCATTCGTAACACGACGCTCTATTTTCATGACGGCCCAGGTCTTGAGATCTATGGGCGGCTGTTTACCGATAGCGTTATACTGCGTGGCGATCGTCTGGACTATATGTTTGACTATTTGCCTTATAATCGTGTTAGTGGACAATGGGGTAAGGATGGTGGCATTGTGTTGCGTGCCTCGTCAACAGGTAATGTATTACGTCATACAGAGGTACTCAATGCTGGTAGCTATGGCATAGTTTGTGACTCTGCGGCTTACGATCCTAATGTGTTGCGTTTGGATATGCAACAGTGTGTAGTGCACAATTGTATGGGTACAGGACTGATGAGTACTAATGCGAATATTCGTTTGTGGGATTGTTTGTTTAGTAATATGTTGGGCAATTGTGTTGCTATAAATGGCGGTCAGGCCGACATGATACGATGTACACTGGCACAGTTTTATCCTTTTTCAGCTAATCGTGGCGCAGCTCTAAGATTTCTCAATGAAATGCCGCTCTATGGGCTAATGTGCGACAGTTGTATTCTAACTGGGTATGATCAGAATGTAATGAGGGGCATACAGGTTGATACATCAATGGTTTTTGAGTATCAGTTTTCCAACACATTGTTGCGTACTCCTCGTGTGAAGACCGAAGATTCGGTGCGCTTCGCCAATATTATTTGGGAGACATCTAAGGACTCTGTGCAGGGAAAGCAACACTTTGTACTCGTTGATGAGGAGAACCTGAAATATGATTTCCATGTGGTCGATTCTATTTCGCCTGCTCGGGGGTTGGGATGGCATTAGAATTTCGTAAATGATAGGGGCATCAGATTTTGTATGCCATCTATTACGTAGATGTATTTGCGGCCGTAGAGCAGTATACGTATGGGGCACTGATAGCGAGTTTCTGTTTCAATCATTACCTGACGGCATGTACCACAGGGTGATACCGGTTCCTCTGTTAATTGTCCCGTAGTATCGCGGGCGGCGATTGCTAACATCTTTATTGGTACGTTTGGGTATTGGGCACCTGCAGCGAAAATGGCTGATCGTTCTGCGCAGAGGGTAGCGGGAAAGGCTGCATTTTCTTGATTACAACCAAGTTGCACTACGTCGTTTTCGAGCAGCAACGCTGCTCCCACACAGAAATGGGAATAAGGCGCATAACTGTTGTTCGTTGATTCAATAGCTTTTTGTAATAGATATTGCTCGTCTTCCGAGAGTTCGTTCATTTGGCATTCTTTAATCTGGATTTTCAGTTGTAAATCTTTCATATTTTCTGTTTTAAATATTTTCCTGTGATACTTTGTGGACAGCGAACAACTTCTTCTGGTGTGCCAGTTACGACTAAATTACCACCGCGGTCACCACCGTCAGGCCCCAGGTCGATGATGTGGTCGGCCAGTTTGATAACATCAAGGTTGTGCTCAATAATGACCACTGTGTGTCCGCGCTGAATGAGTGCATTAAGCGATATCATCAATCGACTGATATCATGGAAGTGTAGACCTGTAGTTGGTTCGTCAAAAATGAAAAGTGTAGGTTCTTGTTTTTCTTGTCCGATAAAATAGGCCAATTTCACGCGCTGATTCTCACCACCAGAAAGTGTTGATGAACTTTGGTTGAGTTTGATATAGCCCAGTCCGACATTGTCGAGGACCTTCAGACGGTTAACGATGGTTTTCTGACCATGATAACTAAAGAATTCAATGGCCTCGCTGATCGTCATATTAAGTACATCGTCAATGTTTTTACCCTCGTAGCGTACATCGAGGATATCTTTCTTGAAACGTTGCCCATGACAGGCCTCACATTCGAGTACCAGATCGGCCATGAATTGCATTTCGACGGTGATGGTACCTGCGCCTTTGCACTCTTCGCAGCGTCCCCCATCAGTATTGAACGAGAAATATTGCGGGGTAAAACCCATTTGCTGTGAGAGAGATTGTTCTGCGAAGAGGTCGCGGATAGCGTCATAAGCTTTCACGTAGGTAGCAGGGTTTGAGCGCGTCGATTTTCCAATGGGGGTCTGATCGACGAATTCTACACGGTGGATAGCATTGATGTCGCCTGCCAGTCCGCTGTATTCTCCCGGTGCATCGCATACATCGCCCAGATGGCGTTTGAGGGCAGGATAGAAAATACCTTTTATAAGGCTTGACTTGCCACTACCACTAACGCCTGTAACAACGGTGAGCACATTGAGAGGAATCTGGACATTGATACCGCGTAAATTGTTCATGCGTGCCCCACGAATGTCAATATGTCGATTCCAAGGACGACGACTAAGAGGAACGGGGATAATTTCCTGATCGTTTAAGTAACGGAGGGTATGACTTCTATTTTTATTAGCTGTGCTAACCTCTTTGATGCTTCCCGCAAAAACGATCTCTCCCCCCAATCGACCGGCATCTGGACCAATGTCTATCAAGTAGTCAGCTGCGCGGATAATCTCTTCGTCATGCTCGACAACTACTACCGTATTGCCCAATGCCTGCAAATCCTTCAGTACGTGGATTAGCCGGTCTGTATCGCGTGCGTGCAGTCCGATAGAGGGCTCATCAAGAATATAGAGCGAACCTACTAACGATGAACCCAGTGAGGTGCAGAGGTTGATGCGTTGGCTCTCACCGCCAGAGAGCGTATTCGATAGTCGGTTAAGAGTTAGATAGTCAAGTCCTACATCCAAAAGGAATTGTAGGCGTGAGTTAATTTCTGTTAGTAGCCTTTTTCCAATCTTGGTATCATGCTCGCTGATTTGTAGTGCATCGAACCATTTCTTCAGTCTGTTGATAGGCATCTGTACCAGATCTGTAATGCTACATCCACCAATCTTCACATAGCCTGCTTCTGGTTTTAATCGAGTACCATGACAGGTCGGACAGACGGTTTTTCCGCGATAGCGGCTTAGCATGACTCGGTACTGTATTTTATATTGGTTTTCTCTGACCATCTGAAAGAAACTGTCAATACAGGGCTTTTCTTTGGCCTTGCGGTCGGAAGGCAATCCATGCCATAACCAGTTTTTCTGCTGTTGTGTCAGGCTGTAATAGGGCTCAAAGATGGGGAAGTCATTGGCTGCGGCATTGCGAATGAACCAGTTTTTCCATTCGCCCATCTTTTCACCGTGCCAGCATACTACGCAGCCATCATAGACCGAGAGGCCCGTGTCGGGAATGACCAGATGTTCGTCAATGCCGATGATGCGGCCAAAGCCTTGGCATTCTGGACAAGCTCCTGCTGGCGAGTTGAATGAAAAGAGTTGGTCGGTAGGCTCTTCAAAGGTGATACCGTCAGCTTCGAATCGGATTGAGAAATCATAGGTTAGATTGGCGGGTAGTACCATTAGTCGCATCATGCCCTGTCCTTCGTAGAAGGCCGTCTCAGCTGAGTCAACTAAACGGTCGATAGTTTCTTTTTCATCAGAAGCTGAGAGACGGTCAATGACAAGGTAAATATTGGGGTTTTGGGAATTTTCGGATGTTTTGGAAAGCCAATCATCAATGCGTAGAAAGTTATCACCAACGAAGATGCGCGCATAGCCTTGCAGCAAACTGGCCTTGAGTTGCTGTTCTATAGTGCGATCTTCGGGGACTATGAGCGGTGCCATGACTACAAATTTGGTGCCAGTGGAGAATTCTAGCATTTTCTGTACTACATCTTCTGTCGAGTGTTTCCTAACTTCTTCACCGCTGATAGGTGAATAAGTGTGCCCAATGCGAGCAAAAAGCAAACGCAGGTACTCATAGATTTCGGTTGAGGTGCCTACGGTGCTTCGTGGATTGCGGGCGATGACTTTCTGTTCTATGGCGATTGCAGGCGGTATGCCGCGTATGAAGTCTCACTCTGGTTTGTTTATTATGCCTAAGACTTGGCTAGAATACATTGAGATACTTTACACGTAAATGCGTTGTCCTTCTGCGTA
>CAMWKM010000089.1 GCA_947174835.1 uncultured Prevotella sp. | reverse complement strand
CGGCATTTGATAATCAAATGACTTGGAAAAGATAATCAAATGGCGAGCAAAAGATTATCAAACGGAAGTGAAAAGACTATCAAACCGAAGGCAAAAGATAATCAAATCGCGAACAAAAGATAATAGAAGAAAAAACAGCCGAATAGCAAAGGGGACAAAAGGGGATGAAAAAAGCAGACAATCACTCTTGAGATACCGACCATTTCAAGACCCAGATGCTTACTTCATAGAGCAGACAGAGCGGGATAGTCACCAAAATGAGTGTCATCAGGTCAGGGGGCGTGATGACGGCCGCCACCACCATAATGACGATGAAGGAACTTGCGATACTGCGACAACAAAGACGCACTGACGAAGCCCAACTTACCCAGGAAGAACACAATGACAGGCAACTGAAACACCACACCCATGATGAGCGTCAGCGTGACGAAGGTTGACACATACGAGTCGAGCGTAACTACTTAATAAAAGTTACTTGCACCCCGTGCACCCAATTTTTTCACTTTCGATGTCGCAAAAGCCCATCTTTTTGTGTCGTCATACGACTTATAATTAGAAAGTAGGCCATTTAACACAGGAAATTAGGCCATTTAACACGAGAAATTGGCCTAATTTCGAAAATACACTAAAATTTGGGTGCACGGGGTGCAAGCTACTTTTATTAACCAGTAGAAGATTGCATCGGCATCGCTGTCAATGCCAATGCCTGCTGATTTCTGATGTCAAATTCACGTTTATTTTAGTACTTGGGGCTTTTATTTAAATATTACTTTTAAATTTCAGACTTCCACGCTCCCTCAGATTCTCTGCAGTAGCAATAAGTCTGCCCATTTCTATAACTTCAATAGAATGAAAGCAACCTTGTAGGTTCTGCCTTTGAAGATATTGGGATATTGTGTCATGCACAAAATCTTCTGTTGCCTGCTGGCAAATCACTTTTTCTGTTTTCCCATTTTCTTCCACCATAGTATATAATGGACAATTGGTAACCTCAATACACCGGAAATGAGGCTCGTCACCAAATTTGAATTTAATAACGCTATTCATGGACTTATTTATTTGATTATTACTTTTCTTGTTGTTCCGTCACTCATTTTAATGATGTTCAGACCTTTGTGAACACTCTTGATTTCACGCCCTGTCGCATCAAAGTACTTCGATTCTTTTACAGATTGGTCATTACTACTAAAACAAACATTATTAATGTCCGTTGTTTCCATTTCTTGCAAGTTCCAAAAGTTCTTCCAAACATCTGCCGATTGATATGCGGCCAACGACCCTTTAGGTACATAGACATTCAAAGACAAGTATTGTGCATTCGAAAAATTACTCTCCAACGCCTTCTGCGGTACTTCGCTACTGAGTATTAAAGAAGTCAATTTTGAATATGTTGACAAATTTGGAACTTCTGATAATCCTTTACCTATTGTTATTTTCTCTAATGCCTCATGGTCAGAAAGACTCAATCCATTAATACTTGTAACATAATCGCCAATGTATATTTCTTTTACTGAGGCAAATTCTAGCCCAAGCCTATTAATATTACGTCCCAAATAAATCTTTTCTAATGATTTTGACAAAAAACATCCATGCCGACCACCATAAGAATAGTAAACACCACATCCCAACACTAATGGATTCTCACTATCATCAATGATTACTTCCTTTAAGCAGCAACCTGTCAAATTAAAAATATAATCACCTATGTTGTCAACATTTTTAGAAATATGTACATATTTCACATTTTTACAGTTAGAAAATACAATCCATTCACTTGAGCGATCTAATGGGTCTAATGTCTTGCTGTGTATGGTTATAGAATCCAGCGATGTACAGCTCCGAAATGCACACGCTCCAATCCCCTTAACACTTTCTGGTATTGCAATAGAAGACAAACTACTACAACCAAAAAATGCATAACCTCTAATTTTATTAACATTTTCTGGTATTGTAATAGAAACCAAACTACTACAGCCATAAAATGTAGAATCTCCAATTTCATTAACACTTTCCGGTATTGTGACAGAAACAAAACTACTACAGCCATAAAATGCAGAATTTCCAATTTCATTAACACTTTCCGGTATTGTGACAGAAGTTAGATTTCTACAATTCTTAAAAGCCCTCTCTCCAATTTTCACTATAGTAAATGTACGCCCCATAAAAGTTACTTTTGCAGGAATAGAGAATTTCGCAAAGCTATATGGAGTATTACTGCTTTCATACGTTATTTCTGCAGTTAAATCTGGCAAGGATACCACATTATAATAAATGCCATCAACCCCGAAATCATAAGCTGATACATGGCCTGCTGTCAGCAGCACTACTGCCAATAATACTATTTTTTTTATTTGGTTTTTCATTTTTCTGTGAAATTGTTAATTGACGATTTGGTTATTCTAATATTGTAACCACGTAGGTCGCTCAAAAGTTCTATTGCTCGCTTTGTACTTTCATAATTGCAATTATAGCCAATGTGGACTTCTTTTAAAGAAGTTTTGGGTAACATTATTTCAACATAAGGTATTAGCATATTTCCTCTTGGCCTAAACTTAATTTCTTCTGAGTATTCTAAATCCTTTATTTCGCAATTACTTTCTTTCGTAGGGTCGTATTCGCTGCAAAAGCCATCGCCAACAAATTTAACGACCCGATATTCTTGCTCTATCTCATAGTCTTTGTGCTTGATGAATGCCGCTACCTCCCGATAATCGTCTGCAAACTTTACGTTAGCATCTTCTTGCTGATAGATACGGTGCGCGGACTCTATTGCTTCCCTGAGATTACTTTCATTTGTATACACTACGGCCATGTGTGCCATCATTTTCTCTTTATGGATACCCATCTCATTAATGTCAAAAGTAAGACAGACTCCTGCTCCGTCATTGCCATATAGCCTCCACATTACTGGGTCATTTTCCACATCACAGAATGACAGGATGTAAGGATGTACCCGACGTTCAGGGTCAAACACTTCTCCATTTTGTTTGGCAATCTTTTCCAGTTCAGGCTGAATCACTTGGTTTGCCCATACAAATTCTCGTTTGTCGTTGAGAAATCCATACCTGGTTGCCCATAGTTTCACTCCATCCTCTCTAAGGATGTTTTCCAAATTGGTCAATGCTGTGTAATGGTAAACAGCATTTGAAGAGAAAACAGACTCATTACTCATAGTCGTAATTCTTTTGTGCTTACCAACTCCCAACCTCAGCCAATTAATCTATATAAACCTAAAGAAACAAAAAGACGTGGGAGTTTATTCCTCCGTGCTTATCCCCGTCTTCAGGCCTTCGCATTGCCCCCACTTCAAGGATAAGCAACGTAAGCCAGCCCACGCCGAGTGATATTATTAACACCACCACAACATCACACCCTCACTATATATAAGTAAGGAGCAATGAATGGTTGGGATATAATACACCCACGCAGACGCTTCAGTTGCATTACCTCTGCGAAGTGGTTTCAAAGTTGCGAAGTTTGAAGATCACAGACAGTAACGTCCGAAAACGTCCTTTCCCTCTTGGCCCAGCCCTACGAATGGCTCCGTCGGCCTATAAGGATTCCATCGATGTTTTTGACCCGCCCTGCCATGAATGGCTGGCTTAATCGGTTGCAAATTTAGAAACTATTTTTGAAACAGCCAAGAAAAAGAATTGATTTTTCCATGCGTACAGCGTTAATCTTCTGAAATCGCTTCGCCATGTCAACATTATTTTGTAATTTTGCGGCCAGAATCAATAAACTTGCAAGTATGAAATTTCTGAGACAAGGGCTGCTGGATGTGGCAGCCATCGTGTTTTTTGCCATTCTGGCATTTGCCTATTTCTATCCTGCCGACGTGGAGAACCGCGTTCTAAATCAGGGAGATATCGCTGCCGCCATAGGTGCCGGTGAAGAGGCTGCACAGTATCAACAAAAGACAGGGGAACGCACCCGTTGGACCAATTCGCTGTTCTCCGGTATGCCGACCTATCAGATTGCCCCATCATACGACAGTGCCGGCACATTATCAGCAGTTGAGAAGGCCTACCACCTGTGGCTGCCCGACAACGTATGGTATCTGTTCGTCTACCTGCTGGGCTTCTACATCCTTCTACGAGCCTTCGACTTCCGTCAGCATCTGGCTGCATTAGGTTCTGTGCTCTGGGCTTTCAGCACCTATTTCCTGATTATCATTGCTGCCGGCCACCTGTGGAAGGTGATGGCTCTGGCCTATTTGCCTCCGATGATTGGCGGTGTTGTGCTGGCCTACAAGGGCAAATACCTATGGGGACTGGTTGTCACCGGCATCTTTGCCGCCTTGGAGATTCATGCCAACCACGTGCAGATGACCTACTACTACCTGTTCATCATCCTCTTCATGATCATAGCCTTCCTGGTTGATGCCATTCTAAAGAAAGAGTATGTGCATTTCCTAAAGGCCACCGGAGCCTGTCTCATCGGTGGTTTGCTGGGCGTGCTGGTCAATGCCTCCAACCTCTACCACACTTGGGAATACTCAAAGGAGACCATGCGTGGCAAGAGCGAACTGGTGAAAGAGAACACAGCCAACCAAACCTCCAGCGGTCTGGAGCGCAGTTATATCACCGACTATAGTTATGGCATTGGCGAAACCTGGACACTGCTGGTGCCCAACGCCAAGGGCGGCACCTCCATGAAGCTGCTTTTCGATGACAAAGACGCCAAAGATGCCATCAAGGACGTGAAGTTCGACATGGACAACGGACAGATGGTTACGGCGGAACAGATGTTTGGCTATCTGATGCAGAACGGCCTTTACTTCACCCAATATTGGGAAGAACATCTGGAGGAAGGAGCCAATGGGACAATGGGACCGGTCTACGTGGGAGCCTTTGTGCTGATGCTCGCAGTGCTGTGTCTGCTGATCTGCTATCGCAACCCACTGATGTGGGGTCTGCTGGCCGCCACGCTGCTAAGCATCATGCTGGCATGGGGCAAAAACTTCATGGGATTGACCAACCTGTTCATTGACTGTGTACCGATGTATGCCAAGTTCCGCGCCGTTGAGTCAATCCTTGTCATCGCAGAATTTACGATTCCCCTGATGGCCATGCTGGCCCTGAAAGAACTCTTCACCGACAACAGACATTCCAAGGAAAGAAGCCAACAGACAAAAGCCATCGTCATCGCCTCTGCCCTGACGGGAGGTATAGCCCTGTTATTTGCCCTGCTGCCATCAGTGTTCTTCGATTTCTACACCAATGCCGAGGCCAATATCTTCAACCAGATACTGCCCGAATCGGCAGCCGACACGATGCTCGATGCCCTAAGCCGTGCCCGTCAGGCCGTATTCACGGCAGACTGCTGGCGCTCGTTCTTCATCATTGCCGTCGGCACTGTGCTGCTTCTGCTCTACCGTGCCCGCAAACTCAAAGGCTGGCTAACGATAGCTTTACTATTGGTACTCTGTCTGACTGATCTGTGGCAGGTGAACCGCCGCTACCTGAACCCAGACGACAAGAAACAATTTGTGAAGAAATCTGAACGCAAGCAGGTACGTCCGATGACAGAGGTCGACCGACAGATTCTCGACGACCCGACGCTGTACTACCGTGTACTGAACCTGGCAGGCAACGTGTTCAACGAGAATGAGACCAGCTACTATCACAAGAGCGTGGGCGGCTATCATGCAGCTAAACTGCGTCGCTACCAAGAACTCATTGACGCTTATATCTCACCGCAGTTGTCAGTCGTCCGCGATATGATTCCCACCTACTATGGCGATCTGAGCCAAATAAATGGCGACAGCATCTGGTCGGTGCTTAATATGCTGAACACTAAATACTTTATCTATCCTGGTGCATCGGCTCCCGTCCCCAACCCTTATGCCTACGGTAACGCTTGGTTTGTGGACAAAGTGGAATATGTGGATAATGCCAATCAAGAACTGGATGCCTTAAGCCGCCTGAACCTGCGCCATGAGGCTGTGGCCGACAAACAGTTCAAAGAGATTTTGGGCGATGCCGTTCAGCAAGATTCGACCCAAAGCGTGGAACTGACAGGCTATGCCCCCAACCAACTGACATACAACATAAACAGTCAAAAGGGCGGTGTAGTGGTGTTCTCCGATATCTACTATCCCGGCTGGACAGCCACAGTCGATGGTGTCGAAGTGGAAATTGGACGTGTCAACTATGTGTTGCGAGCCTTGCACCTCACCCCCGGCCACCATCAGGTGGTGTTAAGTTTCTTCCCGAAGTCGATCAGCAGGACTGAGACGATTGCCTATGTGGCACTGGGCATCCTGTTCCTGCTCGTTGTCGGTCTCTGCATCATGCAGTTGTTCAAGAAGAAAAAGAGATAAAAAAATAGGAGTTTCCCTATCACAGAATGGGGGAATTCCTTTCCGGTAATATACAGATTTGCGTAATTTTGCAGCAGCAACATAAAAACAGGAGATACCAAGTTATATGAGAAAAGGGCTACTATTCGTTTTAGGGACTGCCATTCTGGTGAGCAGTTGTAGCAGCAACACGGCAGTTGGTGCCTATACCGGCGGCCAGTTTGGACACGTCATAGGCTCAGCCATTGGTGGTATCTCCGGTGGTTGGCGCGGTCATCACACAGGAGCCCTCATCGGTACCATCGGCGGCATGGTGGCAGGAGCAGCCATCGGTGCTGCCGTCGATCAGGCACAGGAAAACAGAACTGAACAGGCTGCAGAACGACAACATCCTGACATTAACAGGCGAACGCCTCACAATAACGACAGCGGCTATGATCCTTTAGGCAGGGGTGACGACCGTATCACTTTCACCAACGACGACTCTCCACTGGAGATTCGCAACGCAATGATTGTAGAATCAAAACACGATGGTGTGTTGACTCGTGGCGAAGAGTGCACAGTAATGTTTGAAATCATGAATACATCAAACAAGACTGTCTTCGACATACGGCCCATCGTAGAAGACGTGACGGGCAACAAGCACATAAAGATTTCACCTAACCTACAGGTGGAGAGCATTGCCCCACATCAAGGTGTGCGCTACACAGCTACCATTTTGGCAGACAAGAAACTGAAAGACGGAGAAATACAGGTATTGATAGGCGTTGCACAAGGGCAACAGGAGATAACATCGCAGACACACCGTTTTACGGTTCCAACGGCCAAGCAGGCCCAATCCCGATAGAAGGCCATTCCAACACATTTTGCTTATCATCATTCTCCCATACGCGGGGAATGGTATGGGTTGGTGTTATTTCCAAAGGTGCCAACACGAGGATGGCAGGCTCTATAGTGACCTTTGCCATTCCCATTTTGAAGAATCCCAGCAACTGGGCTGCTTTCCTGCTCAGATCAATGATACGATTACGCACAAACGGTCCTCTATCATTGACTTTGACGACAACCTCCTGTTCGTTTGCCAGATTCCTGACTTTCAGTAGCGTGCCGAAAGGCAATGTCCTGTGTGCACAAGTCAGGCTGTCATTATGGAAAATCTCACCACTGGCCGTCCGCTTCCCGGTGAATTTCTCTGCATAGTAAGACGCATAGCCCGTCTGTTTCAGGTCTATGAACTGATTCTGTGCCACAGCATGGCTACAGTGAAAAGAGAAATGGGAAACAAGGAAAGCGAAGAACATCCAAGTTCTCCAAGACACCGAGCGGTTTTCCACTGCTATAATTTTCCTTTTTCCCACTTCTCTTGAAACAAGGTTTGCGACCGAAGTCACACAAACCACTTAAACAATTCCCTGTGCAAGCATAGCCTTGGCCACCTTCATAAAGCCGGCAACATTGGCACCCTTCACATAGTTGATATAATTTCCCTCACGGCCATACTTCACACACTGCTCGTGGATGCCAGCCATGATCTGGTGCAACTTCTGATCCACCTCCTCACCGGTCCAGGCAATGCGCATTGAGTTCTGAGTCATCTCCAAACCGGAGGTGGCCACACCACCGGCATTGACGGCCTTACCGGGGGCGAACAACTGACCGGCAGCAATGAACTTGTTGACAGCCTCAGCCGTGCAACCCATGTTCGACACCTCAGCCACACACAACGGCTTGTGAGCCAGAATCATGTCGGCATCATCGCCATTCAGTTCGTTCTGCGTAGCACAAGGCAGATAAATGTCAGCTTTCTGCTCCCAAGGTTTCTTACCCTCAAAGAACTGTGCACCTTCAAACTCCTCGGCATAAGGAGCGCAGACATCGTTGCCGGAAACACGCAACTCTAACAGGTAGTCGATTTTCTCAGCATCCAAACCGGCCGGATCATAGATATAGCCATCGGGGCCACTGATAGTAATCACCTTGGCTCCCAGTTCGGTAGCCTTCTTGGCTGCTCCCCAAGCCACATTGCCAAAACCCGACAGCGCAACGGTCTTACCCTTGATGTCAAGGTTATGGGTCTGCATCATGTGTTCAACGAAATAGAGGGCGCCATAGCCGGTAGCCTCCGGACGCAAGATACTGCCGCCCCACTCCAGACCTTTGCCCGTGAGCGTAGCCCCATGAAACTGTGAAGTCAGCTTCTTGTACATACCAAACAGATAGCCAATCTCACGGCCACCCACACCGATATCACCGGCAGGCACGTCTACGTCTGGACCAATCACCTTGTAGAGTTCCATCATAAAAGCCTGACAGAAACGCATGATCTCGGCATCGCTCTTACCACGAGGAGCAAAGTCGCTACCACCTTTACCACCGCCCATAGGCAGAGTGGTCAGTGCATTCTTGAAAGTCTGCTCGAAACCTAAAAACTTCAGGATGCTCAGGTTCACAGATGGATGGAAACGCAGACCACCCTTATAAGGGCCGATAGCACTATTAAACTGCACACGATAACCGATGTTTACCTGTACCTCGCCCTTATCGTCGACCCAGGGCACACGAAATGTAGAAATACGCTCCGGTTCCACGATGCGCTCCACAATCTTTGCCTTCTCAAATTCTGGATGTTGGTTGTACACGTCCTTTATCGATTCCAGCACTTCACGAACAGCCTGAAGGTACTCCAGTTCACCCGGATGCTTGCGCTCCAAAGCTTGCATAATTTTCTCAACTTCCATAGTCTTATATTTTAAAGTTAATCAGATTGTTATTAGAACACCGCAAAAGTAGGAAAAAAAAAGAGAACTTCCAAAGAAAAACACAAAAATATGTCTTTTTCGGAATAAATTCGTACCTTTGCACCATAAATATATAGTATAGAATTTACAAACAGAAATCACTGCTCATGGCAAACATACCACAGGAATTCAATACGCTTTATCTGAAGGATGTGTCATTCGTCAACCTGATGACGCGACGCATCTTTAATGTGCTGATAGTGGCCAACCCTTACGATGCCTTCATGCTGGAAGACGATGGCCGCGTCGATGAAAAGATTTTTGACGAATATATGGAATTGGGACTGCGCTATCCTCCCACCTTTACCCAGGTGTCAACCACTGAGGAGGCTAATCATGTACTGCAAAATACAGATATTGATCTGGTTATCTGTATGCCCGGTACAGCCGACAACGATGCCTTCACCGTGGCCCGCGAGGTAAAGCAGATGAATCCCGACATTCCTTGCGTGGTGCTGACCCCCTTCTCTCATGGCATCACCAAACGTATGCAAAACGAAGATATGTCCATCTTCGACTATGTGTTCTGCTGGCTGGGCAACACCAACCTGATTCTCTCTATCATCAAACTGATTGAGGATCGAATGAATATTGAACACGACACGGAGGAGGCTGGCGTGCAGATGATTCTGCTGGTGGAGGACAACATCCGTTTCTATTCCTCTGTGCTGCCCAATCTCTACAACTATATTCTTCAACAGTCGAAACGTTTCGCCACTGAGGCCCTCACCCCCCATGCCACTGCCCAACGCAAGCGAGGCCGCCCCAAGGTGGTGCTGGCCACCAACTATGAAGAGGCGATACGCATCTATGAGAAATACCACGACAATACATTGGGTGTTATCAGCGACACGCGTTTCCCCATGCACACGCCTGTCGGTCGTCTGAGTCATGTGGAGGAGGGCGACCCTGAAGCTGGTCTGAAACTGCTGCGCGAAATTCGCAAACGCGATGAGTATGTACCACTGATTCTGGAGAGCAGCGAGGTGGTGAACCGTGAAAAGGCTTGGGCTGACGGTTTTGATTTCTTGGACAAAAATTCAAAGAAATTCAATGTCGACCTACGCAACATGATTGAAGATCATCTGGGCTTTGGCGACTTCATTTTCCGCGACCCGGAAACGAAGGAAGAAGTGGCTCGTGTGTCGAGTCTGAAGGAACTGCAGGACAACATCTTCAAGGTTCCTCACGACTCATTGATGCACCACATCCGCCGCAACCACATGAGCCGCTGGCTCTGTGCCCGTGCTATATTCCCCGTCAGTCAGTTCCTGAAAAACGTCACTTGGCACAAGTTGCAGGACGTGGATGCCCATCGTCAAATCATCTTCGATGCCATCGTCCAGTATCGCCGAATGAAGAACATCGGCGTAGTGGCTGTCTTCGACCGTCTGAAGTTCGACCGCTATGCCCACTTTGCCCGCATTGGCGAAGGCTCGCTGGGCGGCAAGGGACGTGGTCTGGCATTTCTCGACAATATCATCAAGCATCATCCGGAACTCAACCAATATGAGAATGCAACCGTGCAGATACCCAAAACCGTGGTATTATGCACCGACTTCTTCGATGAGTTCATGGACCAGAACAACCTGTGGAGCATTGCACTGAGCGATGCGCCCGATGAAATCATACTGCAACACTTCCTCAAAGCCCAGTTGCCCGACTCGCTGATAGCCGACTTCTTCACGTTCTTCGAAGCCATCAAGACCCCTATCGCCGTGCGTTCATCGTCGCTGCTTGAAGACTCCCACTATCAACCCTTTGCCGGTATCTACAGCACCTACATGATACCTTGGCTCGAAGACAAGTATGAAATGCTGCGAATGCTGGCTTGCGCTATCAAGAGCGTCTATGCCTCGGTCTACTATCGCGACTCGAAGGCTTATATGACGGCCACGCAGAACGTCATCGACCAAGAGAAAATGGCCGTCATCCTGCAAGAGGTGGTGGGCCATCAATACGGTGACCTCTACTATCCCACGTTCTCCGGTGTGCTTCGCTCGCTCAACTACTACCCAATCGGCGACGAGACAGCCGAAGAAGGTATTGCCTCTCTGGCTCTCGGACTGGGCAAATATATCGTTGATGGCGGGCAGACACTGCGTGTTTCGCCCTATCATCCCCATCAGGTGTTGCAGACCAGCGAGATGGAAACGGCCCTGCGCGACACGCAAACCCGTTTCTATGCCCTTGACATGAGCCAT
This sequence comes from uncultured Prevotella sp., assembly GCA_947174835.1. Classification (GTDB taxonomy): domain Bacteria; phylum Bacteroidota; class Bacteroidia; order Bacteroidales; family Bacteroidaceae; genus Prevotella. The sequence goes on along the minus strand of CAMWKM010000089.1, from coordinate 1,087 downwards.
GTGGGCGACGATTTCAAGGTAGACGACGGCTTCAATATAAAGAAGGTACGCGTGAAACAAGCCGATCAAGACGGTGCACTGACCTATATCGCCTCGACCTACGATCCTATGGATCAGGTCATTCGCGACGGCATTTACGAGGGAGGACGCAAGATTATCTCTTTCTGCGGTGTACTCCAGCAGGGCATCTTCCCCCTACCCGAGTTGCTGCAACTGTCGCAGAAACTGGGTGCCGACGAAATGAAACGCCCCGTGGAAATTGAGTTTGCCTGCAACCTGAACAACGATCGCACAGGCGATTTCTACCTCTTGCAGATTCGTCCCATCGTCGATTCCAAACAGGTGCTTGACGAAGACCTGCAGAAGATTCCCGATGAGCAGTGCCTGCTACGCTCCTATAACTCTCTGGGACATGGCATATCAGAAGATGTAACCGATGTGGTCTATGTCAAGATGGACGAAAACTTCACGGCAGCCAACAACCCATTGATAGCCAGTGAGATTGAACAAATCAACCGTCGTTTCCTTGACGAGGACAAAAACTATGTGCTCATTGGTCCGGGCCGTTGGGGCTCCAGCGACTATTGGCTGGGCATTCCCGTAAAGTGGCCCCATATCTCTGCTGCCCGTGTCATCGTGGAAGCCGGCCTGAAGAACTATCATGTAGACCCATCGCAGGGCACACACTTCTTCCAAAACCTCACCTCGTTTGGTGTCGGCTATTTCACTATCAACACATACACAGGCGATGGTGTATTCCAAAAAGCCGTTCTCGACGCAATGCCCGCAGTCTACGAGACAGATCATGTCCGTCACGTCCGTTTCGACCGTCCCCTCAAAGTCATGATGGATGGCAAGAAGCAAACAGGTATCGTCCTCCTGCCCACCGATGAGCAAGAGTAGAAACTGTAGCAATTTGCTTGTTTTTTGACTTCATGCGCGCGTGCGCGCGCATATAAAAAGAAAGGTGTAAGAAGTATCTCTTTTGTCCTCTTATTATCTGCTGTTTTTGTGTCGATTATCTTTTGGTCGCGAATTGATTATCTTTTGACTTCGGTTTGATAATCTTTTCACTTCCGTTTGATTA
>CAMWKM010000088.1 GCA_947174835.1 uncultured Prevotella sp. | reverse complement strand
GCACAGGAGTTGGTGCACATCAATCGCCAATTGGACATTGACATCATATTCAAAGCCTCATTTGACAAGGCCAATCGTACGTCGATACATTCATTCAGAGGTCCCGGTATAGAGAAAGGTTTACAGATGTTAGCCGACGTCAAGACGAAGTATGGCCTGCGCCTACTGACCGACATTCACGAAGCGTGGCAGGCCGAACCTGTAGGTCAGATAGTAGACGTCATTCAGATTCCCGCCTTCCTGTGTCGCCAGACCGACCTGCTGGTGGCAGCAGCCAAGACGGGCAAAACGGTAAATATCAAGAAAGCTCAGTTTCTGAGTGGTCGCGATATGCACTACCCCGTAGAAAAAGCCCGCGAAGCCGGTGCCAGCGATGTATGGCTGACAGAACGCGGCAATATGATGGGCTATGGAAACCTTGTCGTTGACTTCCGTAATATCAGTGATATGTTGGAGATCACGCCGACGGTAGTGATGGACTGCACCCACAGCGTGCAACGGCCTGACGCCAAGGGCGGCAAGACCGGCGGCGATCGTCGTTTCGTGCCATCAATGGCACTGGCCGCAAAAGCATTCGGAGCGACAGGCTACTTCTTCGAGGTGCACCCCACCCCAGACAAAGGCTTGAGCGATGCCGCCAATATGCTGGAATTGGATAAGCTCAATGCCCTTGTTAAACAACTGATTTAGAAGAAGATGACAACAAGAGAATATGGCATACAGGCTATCAAGGACGAGGCCGAAGCCCTGCTTGACCTGATTCCAAAGATAGACAGGAATTTTGAACTGGCTGTCAATCTGATGCTCAACTGCAAGGGTAAGGTCATTGTGACAGGTGTCGGCAAGAGCGGACACATCGGTGCTAAGATTGCGGCCACACTGGCCTCTACGGGCACACCGTCATTCTTTATCAACCCCTTGGATGTTTTCCACGGTGACTTGGGCGTGATGACCCACGAGGATGTGGTGATAGCCATCTCCAACTCCGGACAGACAGACGAATTGCTACGCTTTATACCCATGGTGCTCCACATGGAGATTCCCATCATCGGCATGAGCGGCAATCCCTCCTCACTGCTCGCCAAATATTCCACTTATCATCTCTATGTGGGTGTCAAAAAAGAGGCTTGCCCTCTCAATCTGGCTCCCACCAGCAGCACAACGGCCACACTGGCTATGGGCGACGCGCTGGCTATTGCCTTAATGCAGAAACGCGACTTCCGTCCGCAAGATTTCGCCCACTTCCACCCAGGCGGTGAGTTGGGCAAACGACTACTGACCACTGCTCAAGACGTCATGCGCTCGGACAACCTGCCCATTTTCCCGCCGGAGACCCATCTGGGTGAAGCCATCATGATGGTCAGCGAAGGCAAACTGGGTCTGGGTGTCGCGGAAGTAGACGGCCGTATCGTTGGCCTGATTACCGACGGTGACATCCGTCGTGCTATCGAACGCTGGAAAGCCGAGTTCTTTGACCATACAGTCAGCGACATCATGACCCGTTCGCCCAAGACTGTAACGCTACAAACCAAGATTACAGAAATACAACATATCATGCAGACCTATAAGATTCACTCTGTGCTCGTTGTCAACGACAAACAACAACTGCTGGGTGTTGTAGACCACTATTCATGTATGATTTAACAGAACAGAAAAATGAATAGACTTAAAAACATACTACTTATCATAGCCATACTGATGCTCCCCTGCACAGTATCGGCAGACTACGTTTTCAAAACACTTGACGCCCGCAATGGTCTCACCTCAAGTCAGATCAATTGCATCATGAAGGACTCACGCGGTTTTATGTGGTTTGGCACCCCGGCCGGCCTCTACCGCTACGATGGCTACCAGTTCAAGCACTTTCAGTGCGACTCGCAAGACGGTTCGTCGCTACCCGACAGCTATATTGAGAGTATTCAGGAGTCGCGTGATGGAAAACTGTGGGTAAAAACAGCCGCCAGCTACTGCGTCTACGATCCACAGCAAGAGACTTTTGAGCGCGATATGCACCAGCTGTTCACAAGAATAGGCCTCCGCGACGTGCCGCAGGTCATCTATATAGACCGCTACAAAAATCTCTGGGGCTATATCCCCAACAAAGGTGTAATCTGTTATAATATACAGCAACAGTTGCAATACGAGTTTACCTATAACAACAACGGCATCGCAGAAGGCAACATCTGCTCTATCGGTGAGTGTAAGGACGGTGCCATTCTCGTTTATGACAATGGTCTGATGATCTGCTGCAGCGTCAGCCCCCAGCAGTATATTGTATGGACTAACAAAGACATCGCCTCACAACAGCTCCGTAAAACGAAGACACTGAAAGTGTTTGCCGACCAAATGGATAATCTCTGGCTCTACGGTCAGGGCACACTCTTCGTATATAACAAGCGGATAGGCAAATGGGACACCACCATAGGCCACTCGCTGGGATTGACAGGCCAGAGTGGTGATCATGCCGTGTATGCTATGGGTGGAGACCACAACGGCAACGTGTGGATGGGTACCAGTCGCAACGGCCTGATTCGCACCAACGTCAACACCTATGAAATGGAACAGGTGCCTCTAAAGACGATGAACACCCTACGTTTCCCAAACACTAACGCAGGCATCCTGAGTATATACATCGACAACACTGACTTGCTCTGGACCGGTACCGCTAAGTCGGGAGTAGCCTATATGGGTAACAACATCTATAAATTCGAGTCGAAAATCATAGGCGACATCACGGCAATGGCACAAGACAGTACAGGACAAATATGGTACGGCACCAGCGACTTCGGTCTATATGGACACGATACCCCCTTGGCCAGCCAGAAAGTGTCGGCATTGGCCTGTACGAAAGACGGCAGCCTGTGGGTCGGCTCTAAGCGAAATGGACTGACTCGCATCAAGAACGGCACGAGTCAAATCTACTCCACTGCCCGCGACAGCACCCGACGCACGATGATCAACGACCATATCAATGCTCTGGCCGTTGACAAGACGGGTAATCTGTGGATTGCCACAGACGGAGGCTTACAGGTCTATAACGCACGCCTTGATCAATTTTCAAACTACACCAAGGAGAACGGCAAGATCAGGTACAACAAAATCACCTCGCTTTTCTATGCCAACGGCAACAAGATGCTCATCGGCACATCAGACGGCCTGATCATAATGAACATCTCAACGACTGAAATGACCTATCTCGTAGGCAACACGACCAGTCTTAAGAAATTTACTAACAATTATATCACTCAGGTTTATGAGGATTCGCGTGGCCTTATCTGGGTGGGCACCCGCGAAGGTGTCAACGTGCTGAATCTGGAAAATGACGTACTCGACCATTTGACAGAGCGTCAAGGGCTTTGCAACAACAACATCTGTGGTATAGCAGAGGACTCTAATCATAATATGTGGATCACTACCAGCAACGGCATCTGCCGTATCATCGTGCAGCGCAATGTTGGTGATGGATCATACGATTACGGACTATACAACTATAATCACAACGACGGCCTGCAAAGCGACGAGTTCAACCCAGGCTCAATCCTTATCGACAAGGAAGGCAAAGTCATCATGGGCGGTCTCTATGGCATCAACTGGGTGCGCCCAAAGTCTGAAGATGAAAAGAAGAACTTGCCGCGTGTCATGCTGACCCAACTGTTCATTGGCGAAGAAGAAGTATTTGTCGGCCATTCCTATGATGGCAATGTAATTCTTCCTACAGCCCTCAACGAAAGTAGTCGTATTATACTGAACAACGACCAAAACACATTCACCATCAAGTTTGCCGCCGGCAACTACAACCAGAGTGAACGCCTGCTATTCATGTATCAGTTGGAAGGATTCGATAACAACTGGCACAATGGTGACGCCTTGAAACATGGTGTCACCTTCACAGACTTGCCATCAGGCACATACAGACTACTCGTGAAAGCCATCAGCGTCGAAGGAGCCATCAGCGACCAAGAACGCATCATCGAGATAACCATTAATCGTCCCTGGTATCTACAGTGGTGGATGCTGGCTATCTATGCTCTCATCATCGTACTTATCCTCTATCTGTGGAAGGTGGGCTTTGATCAAATTCGCCGCTTTCGCAAGCAGAAAAACGATATAGTCACAGAACTGAAGCGCCAGCGCGAAGAAATCAAACTGGCCAGCGACGATCTGCGCCAGCCGATGTCGCGCATGACCAGTATCATCATGAACCTGTCTGAACGTGAAAGTACACTTGAAGAACGAGAGCAACTGAATGCCCTTCATACACAGATGTTGCAGGTCATCACCCGTGTGAGCGATATGCAGGCATCGCTGGATCATCCAGAGGAGAAAGCTGAACAAAATGTACGCAAGCAATATATGCTAAGCAACAAAAACGAGATGAGTTTGTCAGATATGGTCAACCATGAACTGACATCAGAAATCCGTCCGTTCCAGCAAGATTCTCCCACGTCGAAGTTCCGTGTCGTATTCATAGATGACAACACCGATTTCGTCAAATTCGTAACCTCGCGGCTCAAATATGTCTACGAGTTCCATCCCTATGACAATATCCGCAAGGCTGCCATCGATATTGAAACCATGCTCCCCGACCTGATTATCTGTAAACAGGATATGCCAGACTTTACAGGTAGTGAGTTGTGCAACAATATCAAGATGCATCCTACGCTCAACCGCATCAAGTTCGTACTGATGACCAACACTCGTCTGAACAGCAAGGATATGCTCGACCAGAACATCACGATGGGAGCCGACGACTATCTTGTCAAGCCTTTCAACCTGCAAGAGGCTGTGATGCGTTTCAACAAACTGCTGGGCATTGACTCTGTTGAAGTAAACAACCACCTGATTGAAGGTGCTGAAACTCGTATGCTGGAAGGCCACAACTCCAGTATGACCACTGCAACAGAAACCATGAGCAATCCTCTTCAGACACTGAAAGCAGATGAAGTAGTACAGGATGATCAGGTGAAGATGGTAACCATCACGTCGAAACGACACAACGATTCCTCCTTTGGCCTTGAAGACAAACAAAGCTATAGCCAGCAATTCAGTATGGCCGATGAGATAGACATACAACTCATAAATAGCATTGAGCAGTATGTGCAACAGAACATGAGTCGCGGCACCATAAACCTTGAAGAGATGGCCAGTGCTATGGGCATGTCAACCAAGCCTTTCTTCCAAAAGGTGCGCGACATTACGGGCAAGACACCCTCTGAGGTGGTACGCGACCTGAGGCTGAAACATGCCTGCGTGCTCTTGCAGCGCACAAATATAAACATGAGCGAGTTAGCCACACACGTCGGCTTTGTCACTGGTGAACATTTCATCAATATCTTCAAGGACCGGTTTGGTATTTCGCCCACAGAGTATCGTTTGAAATACAGGCAGTAATATGAATATATATCCTTTATGGCGCATCGCAGCCCTGACATTGACTGCCTGCGCCCTACCCTCCTGCCCAACTACTGCCCAGACCTCCGACTCACTGATTCATCGTCAGCTGGAAGACTATGGCATTCAGTTCACGCGTAATAATAAGGTGACGCTGCTAATGTCAGGGCAAGAGAAGTTCGACGATATGTTTGCTGCCATCCGCCAAGCCAAGCATAGCATACACCTCGAATACTTCAACTTCCGCAATGACTCCATTGCTATGCTTCTCTTCGACCTGTTGAAAGAAAAGCGACAGGAAGGCGTAGAGGTTCGTGCCCTATTTGACGGTTTCGGCAACGACTCCAATAACCAGCCACTGAAAAAATACCACGTCCAGACACTCCGCAATGATAGCATTGACATCCATGAGTTCGACCCCATTCGCTTTCCTTGGGTCAACCATATTTGGCCTCGTGACCACCGCAAGATTGTAGTTATTGACGGCCGTGTGGCCTATACTGGCGGCATGAACGTTGCCGATTATTATATTAACGGTACGGAGCAGGTAGGAGAATGGCGTGATATGCATTGCCGCATCGAAGGTGGAGCCGTCAACGAACTGCAAACTATCTTTGCACGCATTTGGAAAAAGACTACCGGTGAAGATCTACAAAACAAGCCAAACTATTTCTGTGCTTACGAGCCTGTGGGTCTGACTGACCTGAAACCAGATACAACAATGACAGCAGGCCACAAGTTGGTAGGCATCGTCAACCGTGAGCCTCATACCACCAACGACGTGATGCGCTATTTCTACATCAATGCCATCAACGATGCCAAAGACTCAATCCATATCATCAATCCCTACTTTACACTGATTCCTTCTATCCATAAGGCTCTGAAACAAGCCATTGACAGAGGGGTGAAGGTAGACATAATGCTGTCAGCCAAGAGCGATATTCCGCTGACACCCGATTGCGCATTATACTACGCCCATAAATTGATGAAACGTGGTGCTAACGTATGGCTCTATAAACCGGGATTCCATCACTCGAAGATCATGATGGTCGACGGACGTTTCTGTACTGTTGGCAGCACGAATCTCGATGCCCGTAGCATGAGATTCGACTATGAGGAGAATGCCGTTATCATCGACTCATGCACCACACGCGAACTTGATCAGATGTTTGAACGCGACATCCATAAAAGTATTTATCTGACACCTCAAACATGGAATGAGGTACGCACACCTTGGCAGAAATTCCGTGGCTGGTTCTCCCATCTGCTGCGTCCCTTCCTCTGATTAAAGAGGAAGAGACTCAGCGCAAGGAGTCAAGCATCATACTGATTTCCACATCCGAGATTCCTTTTTCAGTCAGCATCTTGTGGGAAGTCACGAATAATTCCTTTTCCATATCGTAGTCTTCGTTGCCCGGCGTATTCATGAACTGACGGAATGCAGAGATAGCCACCATCGTCTCACCTGCCATCCAATGGCTGTAACCATAATTCATAATATCTATCGGCTTAGGCTTGTCTACAGACAAAAGACTATTGAACAATTTATCAGCCTGCTCAAATTTCCCGTTCAGCGTCAACACCCAAGCCAATACACGGTTCACCGTCATATCGTCAGGATAGAGGTAATTCAGTTTGTGGAGCCGTTTCTCAGCCTCCTCATTCCGTTCAAGATTTGTCAGACAGATAGCCGCATTCAACTGATAGGTCTTACTATCAGGCTTGAGGTCAAGCAATCGTTCATAGTTCACCAGAGCCGTCTCATAGCTTCGAGTACTGAAAGCAGCACGGGCATAGCCTGCCAAAGCCTGCTCACAGTCAGGCTGCAACTTAATAGCTTGGGCAAAACTCTCAAGAGCCGACATTGACGTAAAGTCCGGATGGTGCTGTTGAAGCATACCTTGCAGCAGATAGTAGTTAAAATTGCGCCGCTCCACATCCACATTGTCAATGACCAACTTGGCAGCCTGATAGTGTTTGCGCTTATAGAAGAAATTGACGACCTCTATCAGACTATCCTGCAGACCGGAACGTGACATAATTGCCTTGCCGAAGAAAACAACATTCTGCATAACAAACGGATCAGAAAACTCACTACGATTGCCATAGAGTTTAAAGAAACGGTAGAGGTTTTGAAGATACATACGACGAATAAAGGCAGGCTGTTTCTGTTCCTCCAGCGAGATTTCACCGCCAACGGGCATTGGCTTGGCCTCTCCCTCCTCTATCATCTTCAGCATTTTAGCTGGCAGACGGCCAAACACATATTCGAATGCAAGTACAAACGAGTATTTATCACTATCACAGAAAGCTCCTATCTGAGTTATCATCTGCAAAAAATGCTTTCCCCGGGTGTTGTTCCAAATATGACTGATACTGGGATGTTGTGGATAGAACGGCACGAACCAATTAGAAAGATCATTGAAAAACGAAAAACGTTTCATCTGCGAGAAACCGCCAAAGTAAATGTCAACGCCCTGCTTCTGCATATCGGCCATACGTTGCATACTCTGCTCCATCTTCTCCATATTGAGTTCTGCAGCATCTGGGTGCAGAATATCCTCCAGCGAATCATCTTCCATCTCCACCAGTCCACGCTGCGTCGTCTTAATATTGCCGCTATTCATAATCTCCGGCAATATCTCGTCGCGTATAGTTTGCTGGTCATCCTCAGTCCCCATACAGTAAACCATCTGCATTTGCAGTTCTGTCACCTCCTGACAGCATCGAGGATCTGTCAGTACATCACTGACCATTTGTTGTAACTCTGGATAAAGTCGCGTCTTATGTTCGTCGACACTCAACACCCATCCCACAAGTGCCCTCTGACGGACAGCCTCATCAGTTGAATGCTGGTAGACCCTCAGCAACAACCGGAACTTACAAATTCCAAAAGTCTGCATGGCTGAAAGAGTGATAGCACTAACTATAAGCTGCTGGTCAACAGAATCTACCGTTGGTGAAAGCAACAGTTCCTCGAAAGCATCCGCCAAGTTATCCGTCCACAGACGCGATGTCAGGATATAGCCGAACAAATCCTGCATCAACAGCCGATGATCATCATACAGAGCTTTAGCCTTCTGTTCCCTAAGTTGTGGTTGCTCCAGTTCCAACAAAGCAGTCTCACTGGTGAAGTTTTCCAACTGACTACGCACATTTTTCAACGACCAGTCTTTCCTAACCTGTCGCGGACGCTGATAGATACCAATCCAAAAAGGCACCTCATGCATCCGTTTTTGAGTGATGATGTTGGCTGTCAGCACATAAAGCCTGGAGAGTAATTGGGCATATAACTGCTGGCGCTGGTCATCCTCATAACCACGCTCCCAATACTGGAGCATTAGGCTATAATCATTACTAATGGCCAGTAGTGCATCCATATTGCCCATACCCGGGTTGCTCAGAAACACATTTTCCAATGCATTGATGGCAGGCCCCAACTTACACTGCTCAAGCAAACTAACTACCCTCAGTAGTTCTTCATTCTGCTGCATATATCTATTTATTTCTATTTTCTTCTATCGTTACTTTCTTCAGCCAATCCCTTGCCTTATCAATATCGGCCTGACGAGGCGCACGAACAGCAGGAAATACCATATCCTGCTGCATTGAGTCTACCACCGCAAGACTCACATTACAACGACTGGCTATCAATTCCCTATAAGGGGCAAGACCTGTAGCATTCAGGGTGTCACAGGCTGCTGAATAGACACGCAACAAAGCGTCCATCTGTTGTCGGCGCACTGAATCAGCTAACACTTTTTCATTAAAAACCATCACGCCCAACCACAGATCGCTCTGACGACTATCATACAGACGAAGACTATTCGCCTGCATGGCTGCAGTGGCTTGAGGTTCAGGCAACAGCAGAGCATCCATTACGCCAGTACGAAGCATATCAAGGCGAATGCCTACATCATTCACCTGAATACGGAACACACGTTCCGGTTTCAACCCTACACTATCTATCAATTTGTCAGCTATCAGTGCCGTACCGCTATAACGTGCCATTGCCAGCATCTTGTCGTCCAGTTGAGGAAGCATTTTGATACGGGCCCGATAATTGGTCAACAATTGCCATGACAACGCAGTAGCCGTTGCATAATACAACGACATTCCTGCTTGCTGAAGACGCTCAGCCCTAACCAAGTCGGTCATCATGCCATCCACAAATCCGCTCTGAAGGGCTGTGTCACAGTCCATTTGTGCCTGATAGGGATAAAGACTTACACTGACACTATCACGTTCGAACAATCCCAATTCATCAGCCACGTAGAGTGGCAGACAGTCAATGGTGGGCATCACGGCTACTTTAAGCGATGCCGAATCGGCCAGCCACACATCCAGAGAACTTGCCGGAGTATCACTATTGTCACCAGTTCCACAAGCCACTGTCAGCAGTACAGCTGACATACCGAAAAGAATCTTTCTCACTGACATGGGTGCAAAAATACGAAAAAGTTTTGTAACCACGAAAATAATTTGTAACTTTGTGCCATAAAACCCTCAAACAATGGCAAAAGACAAGACAGCATACGTTTGCGAGAACTGCGGACAGGAGTCACCGAAATGGATTGGCAAATGCCCAGCCTGCGGACAATGGAATACATTCAAGGAAATCAAAATAGCAGCTGACACGGCTCGGCAAACAGCAACTCACGCAGCAGCTCAGGCAGGAAGAATCCTGCGTAGCAACCGTCCGCTAAAACTGAGCGACATCAGCAGCAAGGACGATCCTCGCATTGATATGAACGATGCAGAACTGAACCGTGTACTTGGTGGCGGACTCGTACCGGGCAGCATCATCCTGCTGGGTGGCGAGCCAGGTATTGGCAAGTCGACCCTCTCTTTGCAGACGATGCTCCACCTGTCTGATAAACGCATCCTGTATGTCAGTGGCGAGGAGAGTGCCCATCAACTGAAAATGCGTGCCGAACGTCTAATGCCCGACAGCACACAGGATAACTTCCTCATCCTTTGCGAAAACTCATTAGAGCACATCTTCGAGCATATCAAGGAAGTACAGCCCGAACTGGTAGTCATCGATTCCATACAGACCATTGCCACAGAAGATGTCGAGTCCAGTGCCGGCTCCATTGCTCAAGTCCGCGAATGTGCCTCTTCCCTACTCCGCTTTGCCAAGACCAGCGGTGTGCCTGTTATTCTTATTGGCCATATCACTAAGGAAGGAACCTTGGCGGGCCCCAAGATACTGGAACACATAGTTGACACTGTCATCCAGTTTGAAGGCGATCAGCACCACGTGTATCGCATACTGCGAAGCATTAAGAATCGTTTCGGAAGCACTTCTGAATTAGGCATTTATGAGATGCAACAAACAGGACTACGTCAGGTCACAAATCCTTCAGAATTACTGCTCACCGATGAACACGAAGGACTTTCCGGCATCGCCATTAGCTGCGCCATCGAAGGTGTCCGTCCCTTTTTAGTTGAGACACAGGCTTTAGTCTCATCTGCCGCCTACGGCACTCCACAACGCTCGGCCACAGGATTCGACCAACGTCGACTCAATATGCTGTTGGCCGTGCTTGAAAAGCGAGTCGGCTTCAAACTGATGCAGAAAGATGTTTTCTTGAATATCGCCGGCGGACTGCGCGTCACCGATCTGGCTATGGACCTCTCCATCATAGCAGCCGTACTCAGCAGCAATGTCGATACCCCCATTGAGGCAGGCTGGTGTATGGCAGGTGAAGTGGGTCTGAGCGGTGAGGTGCGTCCTGTCAACCGTATCGAACAGCGCATTGCCGAGGCCGAGAAACTGGGTTTCCAGCACATCATCATCCCACGCTACAACCTGCATGGCTTCGACCGTCGCAAGTTCAGCATTGAGATTCATCCTGTCCGAAAGGTGGAAGAAGCCCTCAGAACACTCTTCGGCTAATCCCTATTCGTAAACTGTGGAATCTGAAATACCAGCCTCAGCAAGAGCCTCCTGACGTTCTACACAAGTACCACACTTGCCACAATGTTTTTCTCCACCCTTATAGCACGACCATGTCTCACTATAATCAATTCCCAGTAGCGCACCGCGTGCAGCTATCTGTCCTTTGGTCAGATGAGTATAAGGTGACAGCAGACGAACACCATTGAACGTACCGGCACAGGCAGTCCGATCGAAAGCATCCACAAACTCCGGTCTACAATCAGGATAGATGGTATGGTCACCACCGTGGTTAGCCATCATCACATACTGCAACCCACGACTCTCGGCCAGTCCCACAGCCACGCTGAGCATGATACCATTCCGGAAAGGAACCACAGTCGACTTCATATTATCATCGGCATAATGCCCCTCAGGAATAGGCTCACCACCCTCTAACAGCGAACTCTCAAAATACTGCGCCATAAACTGCAGGGGTATAACCAAGTGCTCTATGCCCAGCCGCTGGCAGTGCAGTTTAGCACACGTTATTTCACGGGCATTATGTTTCGAACCATAATCAAACGACACTGCCAAGGCTATACGATCCCTGTAATCATAGAGCAACGTAGTACTATCCATCCCGCCACTCAGTATAAGAATACAATCCTTTTTCATTTCCATGATGCAAAGGTAGTAAAAAACTATAAAAGTCCAAAAAAAATAGTATTATTTACGTCAGTTCGGGATAAGAATAGTATTATTTACGTCAGTTCGGGACAAGAAAGGGCTCCTTTTCAGCACCAATTCGGCCACTTTTCACGAGCCGCCATATCGAGGGCTTCGATCCGTCATTTCTTCGGCCTTGATGTGACGGCTCGCATTTATGGGGGAAATGACACGAAGTGACAGTGACAAAGTGACATTAAGGTATTTCCATTTCTGCAAACTTAGCCTGTCTTATAGTTTATATTATTATATAATTATAATTATATAATAATATAATATACTACTTGTATGTTTCCATGTATATTGAAACCTGCTTAATGTCACTTTGTCATTGTCACTTCGTCATTTTTTTGAGAAGGGATACATCAAGCAGGAGCTTTTCAAGGAACTCCTTGACAGGGGCATACATCTCAATTGACGTTGTTTTAAGAGAAACTCATCCCGAACTGACGTATTATTTGTAAAAACCATTCAGTTTCTTGACTTTTTCCTGCAGTGCAGCATTTCTCAGATCCTGAGCAACGATTGTTCCATCGGGGGCTATCAGCACACTGGTAGGGAG
>CAMWKM010000087.1 GCA_947174835.1 uncultured Prevotella sp. | reverse complement strand
CAAGCAGTTCGGAAGGTTCACGTCCGTTGGGGCGTGGACTGTTCTTGCTTGTTTATGTAGCATGGTCACTTGGCGGTTACCAGAATAGGAGAATAAGCAAATCGAATGGTTGACGCCTTTTTCGTTTCAATAACATTTAGAACAATGAAACAACGATTACTTAAAGTATTCTTTATATGTATGGCAGCAGTTTTCCTGCCACAAATAACTCACGCAGCCGGTGACATAGAAATCAATGCCACAAACTTCCCGGATGAGAATTTCCGCAATTGGTTGTCATGGACGGATTATGGTTATGACGGGATATTGACTGAAGAAGAAATCAAGAAAGTTGTATCTTTAGATGTAAAACGCTGTAAGATTCGCTCACTTCAAGGAATAGAATATTTCACCGCATTGGATAGTCTGGATTGTTCCGTCAATCAACTGACGGTCTTGGATGTTTCAAAGAATACAAAATTGACTTACTTGAATTGTGGCAGCAATCAGTTGACGGTTTTGGATGTTTCAAAGTATGCCACATTGACGACTCTGAATTGTTACAATAATCAACTGACGGCCTTGGATGTTTCAAAGAATACTAAATTGATTGACTTAGATTGTAGCAAAAACCAACTGACAGTTCTCAATGTTTCAAAGAATACAGCATTGACAGAACTGCGTTGTTATGGTAATAAACTGACAGCATTGGATATTTCAAAGAATATCGTATTGCAATACCTGCGTTGTCATGACAACCAACTGACAGCATTGGATGTTTCAAAGAATACCGCATTGCAATATCTGCTTTGTGCCAACAATCAGTTGACCGCTTTGGATATTTCCGTGAATACTGCATTAAAGTGCTTGACTTGTGACGAAAACTATTTAACGGCCTTAGATGTTTCAAAGAATACTAAATTGACTCAGTTGATTTGTAACGGCAACAAACTGACCGTTTTAGATGTTTCGAAATGTACCGTATTATATTACTTGTCTTGTCACAAAAATCAACTGACAGCATTGAATGTTTCAGGATGTACCGCATTGACAAAACTGGGTTGTGAAGAAAATCAACTGACAACCTTGGATGTCTCAGGATGTACTGCATTGACCTACTTAGGTTGCTACGACAACCAACTAACCACTTTGAATGTTTCAGGGTGTACCGCATTGAATTTGCTGTATTGTTATAACAACAAGATCAAAGGGATTTCCATGGACAACCTTGTAAAATCTTTACCAATAAATAGCACAAATGAGCCTTTTCAACTTTATGTATATTCCTCTGTGTCATTAAACGAAGAAAACTTGTGCACTAAAACGCAGGTTAAAACTGCAAAGGAAAAAGGATGGAAAGTTTTATATGAGTATGAAGCTTATAAGTGGACAGATTATGAAGGCAGCGACGATACGCCCTCAAACATCAACGACATCAGGACGGAAGTCGGCAAGGATGCACCCGTCTACGACCTGCGAGGCCAACGTCTGACGGCTCCGCATAAGGGTATCAACATCATTGGAGGCCGTAAGGTGGTCGTGAAATAATGTATTAAACTCAATTCAGTGGGGGCGGTTCCGGATGGATTCCGTCCCCGCTTTTTTATAAAGACCTATTGGCTATACGCACAGAATATCACGAGCAATATTTGGTAATGTCGCGGAAGAAACGTAACTTTGCACCCTGAAAAAGTTGACTATCAATTATGTATGACTATCAAATAGACAAGAACGCAAAGATTTACATTGCCGGTCACCACGGACTGGTGGGCTCTGCCATCTGGAACAACCTCAAGAAACGAGGCTACAACAATCTGGTGGGGAGAAGCCACAGGGAGTTGGATCTGACCGATCAGGTTGCAGTCAAACAGTTCTTCGACGAGGAACGTCCCGATGCTGTTGTGCTGGCAGCCGCCTTTGTGGGTGGCATTATGGCCAATTCGCTCTATCGTGCCGACTTCATCATGATGAACATGAAGATTCAATGCAACGTCATATCTGAGTCGTATGCCCACGGGGTGAAGAAATTGCTCTTCCTCGGTTCAACCTGCATCTATCCGAAGAACGCCCCACAGCCCATGAAGGAGGACTGCCTGCTGACGTCGCCACTGGAATACACCAATGAGGAATATGCCATTGCAAAGATTGCCGGTCTGAAGATGTGCGAAAGCTATAACCTGCAATACGGCACCAACTATATTGCCGTAATGCCCACCAACCTCTATGGACCCAACGATAATTTCCATTTGGAGAACTCGCACGTGATGCCCGCAATGATGCGCAAGGTCTATCTGGCTCGACTCATCCATGAAGGTGACTGGCAGAAGATTGCCATCGACTTGAATAAGCGACCGGTGGAAGGCATTGACGGATCGGCTTCGCACGATGACATTCTGAACGTGCTGGCCAAGTATGGCATCTACGACAATCGCGTGGTGCTTTGGGGAACGGGCACGCCCCTGCGTGAATTTCTGTGGAGCGAAGACATGGCCGATGCCTCTGTCCACGTGTTGCTCAACGTCAACTTCAGTGATATTATCGGCATCGAAAAATACAGCAGCGTACACTTCGGAGCCAGCACCGACGGCACTGTCGACCGTAACCACTCGGCCGGTCGCGGTGGAGCCATCCCTCAACTGGGCGAGATCCGCAACTGCCACATCAACGTAGGAACGGGCAAGGAACTGACTATCCACCGGCTTTCCGAACTGGTTGCCAAGACAGTAGGCTTCACCGGCACTGTAGAATTTGATGCAACAAAGCCGGACGGCACGATGCGCAAGCTGATTGACGTAGAAAAACTCCACTCTTTAGGGTGGACCCACAGAGTGGAGATAGAAGATGGTGTTCAGAAACTGTTCGACTGGTATCGCGAAAGTCTTCGCTAATCCATCCGATCTCTATAGTCTTCGTAGGTGAATTCACGAAGCATTTCCATCCGGCCGTCGGTGTGCAACATCCCGATGGCCGGATGGCTTATACCATTGAACATCGTGGTCTTGACGGTTGTATAATGGATCATATCCTCGAAAACGACTTCTTCGCCAACCTGCAAATGGTGATCAAACTGCCAGCACCCCAGAAAGTCGCCGGACAAACAACTGTTGCCGCCAAGGCGATAAACGAACTCAGAGGTCTGTGAGTCCATAGAAACCTCTGAGGCTCCCCGCACTTCCGGCATATAGGGCATCTCTAAACAATCGGGCATGTGGCAGGTAAAACTCACGTCAAGAATGGCCGTCCTAATACCTTTATCCTCTACGACATCCACCACATGGCTTACCAAAGAGCCTGTTTGCCAAGCAAATGCACTTCCCGGCTCCAAAATAATCCTCAACCAAGGGTAACGTTCGTGCAGTCCTTTCAGGATATTGATCAGCAATTCCACGTCGTAGTCCTTGCGCGTCATCAGATGGCCACCGCCCAAATTGAGCCATTTCAACTGGGGAAACCATTTCGAGAATTTTTCTTCGATATGCACTAACGTGCGCTCCAACACGTCGGCTCCGCTCTCGCAGTGGCAATGACAATGGAAACCTTCGATGTTTGCAGGCAACTGTTCGGGCAGTTTGTCGGCCGTCACACCAAACCGAGTGCCCGGAGCACAAGGATTATAGAGCAGAGTGCCCACTTCTGAATATTCAGGATTGACGCGCAGACCTATGCTGGCCTTGCCCGCCACCCGATCATTCAACCGTTCATACTGCGACAGCGAATTGAAAGTCAGATGACTGGAGCACCTGACAATCTCATCAATTTCATCATCAGTATAGGCGGGAGAGAAGGTGTGAGCCTTGGCTCCAAACTCCTCTAAGGCCAGACGAGCTTCGTTAAGCGAACTGGCTGTTGTAGAACGGATATACTCGCGGAATATAGGAAAAGTCTTCCACAGGGCAAAAGCCTTGAAGGCTAAGATTATCTCCACATCAGCCCGACGTGCCACATCGGCAATCAGGGCAAGGTTGCGGCGCAGGCGCGCCTCTTCTATCATGTAAACCGGTGTACTCATCTTCCTCATCATTGATCAATAAATCCTGGGCCCGAAAATCATCGTGCCGATGCGAACCATCGTGGAACGATGCTGAACGGCAATGGGATAGTCGTCGCTCATGCCCCAAGAACGCTCACAGAAATAAGAGTCAGAAGCAAAATAGCGAGCCTTGACTTCATCGAAGAAATCGGCAGCCTGCCGGAACTCATTGGCTATCTGCGCTTCATCGTCTACGTTGGAGGCCATCATCATCAAGCCACAGATCTGCACATGAGACATCTGTCGCCACTCGCCATCGCTGAGCAGTTGACGACAGGCATCGAGCGTAAGCCCATACTTAGTGGATTCTTCTGCGATATGCAATTCCAGCAAAACCTTTACTACCCTATCAACCTTGGCGGCCTGCTTCTCTATCTCACGCAGCAATTTCAAGGAATCGACCGCCTCAATCATTGAGATATAGGGGGCGATATATTTCACCTTATTGGTTTGCAAATGACCGATAAAATGCCACTCAATATCGGCAGGCAGGGCTTTCATCTTGCGAGCCAGTTCCTGCTCGTGGCTCTCACCGAAGACGCGCTGCCCTTCTTCATAAGCAGCCATGATGAAGTCCTCTGGATGATACTTGCTGATAGCAACCAGTCGCACACCATCTGGCAGTGACCGAAGTGCTTCATGCAGTTTCTCTTTGACCGGATACATGATACTTATGATTCAAACTCAGGCTTGTCATCGACATTCTTGGCCGGAGCGTTGTGCTCATAGACATCCATGATTGAACTTTCGGTTACACTGGCAATCACATAGTCAATCATCGTTTTGCCCATAACCTCATCAATATTCTTCACAGCGCCATTGAACGAACCTGCCTGAATCAGGTAACTCACCGTCGATCTCTTCTCCTTTTCCGTCTTATCATCAATGGTGATAAACTGGAGTTTGGCCTTATACCAACGATCAGCCAGTTCCAAATCGCTGAAGAATATCTCACCATAGGGTGCCTTCTTGATATCCGTGACATTAAATTCACCACTGATATAGGAAGACATCTCCTCAATGATGCGCTCCTCGGCCTCACTGAAACTCATGGCATCCACCACATAGGCTTCAGTGACCTTCTTCTGCATTCCGTCTTCCATTGTCTTCTCGTAGCGAATCTTACATTCAAACCACGTTGCTGTTCTACTTCTCATCATATCGTTTTTCTAACTTCTATATAATTGGGGATTCTTAACTGTTAAATGATTTATTCCTCCTCGTCATCACTCTCTTGCGGCTTGATATAGCCCTTTCGTGTAACCTGTTCTTGCTTCTGTTTGGTGAGTTGGTCTACAATCTCCTGACCGATGCGGCCTGCTTCTTCCTCTGAAAGGCCAGCCTCCTCTCCCATCTGCGTCTGCATCTTAATGAGTTCCTCAACCATTGCCTGACTACCGGCACGATAGTTTTTCTCCGTACCGTTCATGCGGTCGTTGTTGTAGATATCGGAAAGGATTCTGTCGGCCTCCTGGGCGTAACGCTTGCGGAATATCTCCTCTGCTTTTTTCTGATACATACGGTCTCGGTCGGTCATCGGAATCGAATCGCCATCAAGCATCATTTCCATCTCCGGATCGAAATAACTGGCAAAGGGATCATCAGTATTGGTCTTTGGAGCAGGCTCTATAAACTCGACGGTGCTGGCTTCAGGCATGATGTCAATATAGACCCACACTGCCAACAACGCTATGGCTACGCAAGCAATAAAGGTGAAGAGCATACGCCGAGCATTGCGTTTGCCTTCCAACGCGCTTTTCATCTCGGCCAGCGTCTGGAATCGCTCAGCAGGATTCTGGGCTGTTGCCTTCTTGAGCATCATCTTATATTCGTAAGGAATCTCTGCTTGTTCAAAAAGAAACTCTATCAAACGGCCCAACGCATACACATCACTACGCTCGTCAACTTCCTCATGAGCCATCACCTCCGGGGCCACAAACGTCTCATAGTCGCCATAAAGCTGATTCAGATCATTGACATTCTGATAGAACGAACCGTGAGTGAGCAGCATGGGGACATCACTTCCTTTACGGACAAAAACACTCTCAGGTGCCAGACACAACTGATAGATACCCTCAGCATGGAGGTTGCCGAGATACTCAGTCAATGAATTGAACACACCGTCAATGAAACCTTTCTGGGCCACGATAGCCGGATTGGTGCTGAGCAGATTGGCCAGTGTCTGGAAATTGCCTGTTTCTAATTCTATCTCATAGATACCATTACTGTCGCCATGCAATTCACCATGCAATTGCTGCTTGTCCATACGCTTTGCCGACCATTCCACGTCAGCCTTCATTGCCTCGCAAAACACGATACTGTCAATAAGGGCCGGCTTCAGGTCCACCACATAGTGATACTTCCCATCAATCTGCTTTCTATAGAACTCGCCTATGGGCATTTTCTCGCGATGCATTGAACTCTCGCGAGCATTGATTATTTCTTCAAAATTCATTGCCTTCGCCTGATTTTTGTCGGGCAAAAGTACACAATAAATCCGACATAGACAAACATTTACGGATTTTTCTTTTCCAACTTGCCATTATCTCAAAAGAAAATTGTACCTTTGCAGCCAAAAGAATTTAAGTTGAATAGTAAATCATCGCGAAAATCATAATTAAAGATGCCAGAAATATCTGTACGTGGCTTAGAGATGCCTGAGAGCCCTATCCGAAAGTTGGCTCCGTTGGCCGCAGCAGCCAAGAAGCGCGGCACCCATGTTTATCACTTGAACATCGGGCAGCCCGACCTGCCCACACCGCAGGTAGGACTTGACGCGCTGAAACAGATTGACCGCTCGATATTGGAGTATTCACCTTCGCAGGGCTACCTGAGCTATCGCGAGAAATTAGTGGGTTACTACGCGAAATACAACATCAACGTGACGGCCGACGACATCATCATCACCAGTGGCGGCTCTGAGGCAGTGCTTTTTGCTTTCCTCAGTTGCCTGAATCCCGGTGATGAAATCATCGTACCGGAACCGGCCTATGCCAACTATATGGCCTTTGCAATCTCGGCAGGTGCCAAGATTCGCACGATTGCCACCACGATAGAAGAAGGCTTTTCGTTGCCAAAAGTCGAAAAGTTTGAGGAGTTAATCAATGAGCGCACCCGTGCCATCATGATCTGCAACCCCAACAATCCCACAGGCTATCTCTACACCCGCCGTGAGATGAATCAGATTCGCGACCTTGTCAAGAAATACGACCTCTATCTTTTCTCCGATGAGGTCTATCGCGAATACATCTACACAGGGTCTCCTTATATATCTGCCTGTCATCTGGAAGGTATTGAACAGAATGTGATTCTGATTGACTCCGTTTCGAAGCGTTACTCAGAATGTGGCATCCGTGTCGGAGCACTGATCACCAAAAACAAGGACGTGCGTGCAGCCGTGATGAAGTTCTGTCAGGCTCGCCTCTCACCTCCCCTAATTGGCCAGATAGTTGCCGAGGCCTCACTCGATGCTCCCGAAGACTATTATCGCGATGTCTACGATGAATACGTAGAGCGACGCAAATGCCTCATCGACGGTCTCAACCGCATCCCCGGTGTCTACTCGCCTATCCCTATGGGGGCTTTCTATACAGTGGCCAAGTTGCCGGTTGACGACAGTGAGAAGTTCTGCCGTTGGTGCCTGTCTGAATTTGAATACGAAGGGCAGACGGTCATGATGGCTCCTGCAGCCGGTTTCTACACCACTCCCGGTGCCGGCATCAATCAGGTGCGCATAGCCTATGTGCTGAAAAAGGAAGACTTGATGAAGGCTCTTGTGGTGTTGCAAAAGGCATTGGAGACTTATCCCGGAAGAATCGACGAATGAACCTGCCGTTATTTCTTTCAAAAAGAATTTTCAGTGACAAGGGCGACCGCCGCAAGGTGAGCCGCCCTGCTATCCGTATTGCCACCATCGGTGTAGCAATAGGGCTCGCAGTGATGATTGTAACCGTAAGCATTGTGCTGGGTTTCAAGCACACTATCCGCGACAAGGTGGCGGGCTTCGGCAGCCACATCACCGTCCAAAACGTAAGGGCCGTCTATTCTCCCGACTATACCATCTGCATTGACAGCACCTATCTTTCACTACTGGAAGAAGTGGACAAGGTGAAGCACGTACAACGCTACACCACAACGCAAGGCATACTGAAGACGGATAACGATTTCCTGGGCATCATCCTGAAAGGCATTGGTCCGGAATATGACACCAGTTTCCTGCAGGAATATCTCATAGAGGGTGAGTTGCCACAGTTCTGCGATTCGGCAACACAATATCCGCTCGTGGTGTCGAAGACGATGGCAGACAAGTTGAAGCTCCACACAGGCGACCGGCTCTTTGCCTACTTCATCAATGATGACGTCCGCACCCGCAAGTTCACTGTCTGTGCCATTTATCAGACAAACATGAAACGCTTCGACGATGCCATTTGCATCACTGACATCTACGTGACCCAGAAACTCAATGGCTTCGACAGCGAAGAGTGCTCAGGACTGGAACTGCTTAGCGATGACTTTGACCATCTGGCAGATACCAAGCACGATGTATCGGCTATCCTGAGAGCACACCCTGACATGGCCGGCAACTATATGGCTTCGCAAACCATCAAGGAGTCCTACCCTCAAGTATTCTCATGGCTCGAACTTCTTGACATCAACGTATTGATCATTCTTATCCTGATGATTGCCGTTGCCGGCTTCACGATGATCAGCGGCTTGCTCATTATAATATTGGAGCGCACGCAAATGATTGGCATCCTGAAGGCACTCGGTGCTCGCAACGGTACCGTCATCTCAACCTTCCTGTGGTTTGGCGCCTTTATTATCAGTCGAGGACTGTTACTGGGCAACATCATCGGCATCGGCATTGTCGTGCTGCAACAGCAGACAGGACTTGTGACACTCGACCCGCAGACCTATTACGTGAGCGAGGCTCCCATGGAACTGAACGTGCCGATCATCCTGCTGCTCAACGTGTGCACCTTGCTCTCATCCGTGCTCGTGCTCATTCTTCCAAGCATGTTGGTCATGTTCATCCGCCCCGCCCAATCAATGCGATATGAGTAGGAAAAACTGCTTATTCATACATAATTAACCAAGCAAGATAAAAAATTGCACAAAAAATTTGCAAATGTGCAGGAAACGACGTACCTTTGCACAAAATTCAAAAGATTGTGCAATGAATTCAAGTTCAAGTTTTAATAAGTACATTGAGGATACCATTATCAAGAACTGGAATGCAGATGCGTTGACCGACTATCAAGGTGCCACGCTGCAATTCCACGATGTGGCACGCAAAATAGAAAAACTTCACATTGCTTTCTTGAACTGCGGTATCCAGAAAGGCGACAAGATTGCCATCTGCGGACGCAACTCTTCCAACTGGGCTGTAGCTTTCTTGGCCACACTGACCTATGGGGCTGTAGTAGTACCTATCCTTCACGAGTTCAATTCCGAACAGATACATAACATTGTCAACCATTCAGAATCCAAACTTCTGTTCGTCGGTGACTATATTGCCAAGGAGATTACCCCGGATGAGATGCCTCATCTGGAGGGCATCATCAACCTGCCGGACTTCTCGCTGATGGTATCACGCTCTGAGCAACTCACATACGCTCGCGAACATCTTAATATGATGTTCGGCAGTAAATATCCGATGGCATTCCAGAAGGAGCATATACACTACCATGAGGATTCGCCCGAAGAACTGGCCTTGATCAACTACACCAGCGGCACCACAGGTTTTTCGAAAGGCGTGATGCTACCTTACAGGGCACTTTGGGGCAATCTCGATTTCTGCCTGCGGAATATAGGTAATCATGTCAAGCCGGGCACACAGATGCTTGAGATACTGCCTATGGCCCACATGTATGGTCTGGCCATTGAGTTTATTTTTGGTTTCTGCAATGGCTGTCACCTGTACTTCCTCAACCGCCTGCCATCGCCCTCACTCATCGCACAGGCTTTTACAGAAGTTAAGCCGTCGCTGGTTGTTGCAGTGCCATTGATTGTTGAGAAGATCATCCGTAAAAAAGTATTCCCCATCATACAGAGCAACCGCACAAAACTGCTTCTTGCCATGCCCATCGTGTCGAAGAAAGTCAAGGAAAGAATCTGCGAGCAGGTCTGCGAGGCATTTGGCGGCAATGCCTATGAAGTCATCGTGGGCGGTGCTCCCCTCTCCAAGGAGATTGAGCAGTTCCTTGTCTCCATCGGTTTCCCTGTCACCGTGGGCTATGGTGCTACAGAATGTGCGCCACTTATCAGCTACCGCGACTGGCATGAGTTTGCTCCCGGCTCCTGCGGCTGCACTCTCGACAATATGGAGGTGCGCATCTTGAGCGAAGATCCACAGAACATACCCGGTGAGATTGTCACGCGCGGCACCAATCTGATGCTGGGCTATTTCAAGAACGAAGAGGCCACACGTCAGGCCATCGATGAAGATGGGTGGTATCACACTGGTGATTTGGCTACGATGGATGCCGACAACAACATCTATATCCGCGGCCGTATCAAGAATATGCTTCTCGGTGCCAACGGACAGAATGTCTATCCAGAAGAGATTGAGGACAAACTGAACTCTATGCCTATGGTCTGCGAGAGCCTCATCATCCAGGACGGTGAGAAACTGGTGGCATTAGTATATCCCGACAAGGACGAAGTGAACGGATTCAGCGAAGAGGAACTGTCTGCCGTAATGGAGCAGAACCGTCAGAACCTGAACGCCCTGTTACCCAACTTCAGCCGTATCAGCCGCATTGAACTCAGGGATGAAGAGTTCCAAAAGACACCAAAGAAAAGTATAAAACGATACTTATACAAAGCCAAGAGCTAAGAAATGGAAAAAATACCCAGTTTTAACGAACTTATCCAGAAAAGCATCATAGAGCATTGGGATAAAGCAGCACTGACCGACTACAAGGGACAGACGTTGCAATATCACGATGTGGCCAGAAAGATAGAGAAGGTACATATCCTGTTTGAGAACTCCGGCATACAGAAAGGTGACAAGATAGCCCTTTGCGGACGCAACTCCAGCCAGTGGGCTGTGGCCTTTATTGCCACACTGACCTACGGAGCCATTGCCGTGCCTATCCTCCATGAGTTCATGCCGGAACAGATTCACAATATCGTGAACCACTCCGATGCCAAGCTCCTCTTTGCCGGCGACCACGTGGCAGGCACCATCGACCCATCGGCAATGCCCCATCTGGAGGGTATTATCCGCAGCACAGACTACTCGCTCATCCTTTCACGCTCAGAGAAACTCACATACGCCCGCGAGAACCTAAACGCCCTCTACGGACAGAAATTCCCCAAATATTTCCGTCAGGAACATATCAACTACTACATTGAGCAGAGCCCCGACGAAATGGCTATGATCAATTACACCAGCGGAACTACGGGATTCTCAAAGGGAGTAATGATTCCTTATCGTGCCCTCTGGTCGAACTATGATTTCGCCCGCAGCGTACTGGGAGACATCATTAAGCAGGGAGACAACATCATATCCATACTGCCAATGGCACACATGTATGGCATGGCCTTCGAATTCATCTTCGAATTTATCCACGGGTGTCATGTCTACTATCTGAACCGCACACCGTCACCGGCCATCATCGCACAGGCATTTGCCGAAATCAAGCCACGCATCATCATTGCAGTGCCACTGGTCATTGAGAAGATTATCCGCAAAAAGGTGTTCCCGAAGATACAGAACAACCGTATGCGACTGCTCCTACAGATGCCCATCATCTCAACCAAGGTGCGCGAGATGATCTGTAAGGAGGTTGTCAAAGCTTTCGGTGGAAATATCTACGAGGTCATTATCGGTGGCGCAGCCTTCAATCAAGAGATAGAGCAGTTCCTGCGTCACATCAACTTCCCCTACACCGTAGGCTACGGAGCCACAGAGTGTGCCCCCATCATCTGCTATTCCGACTGGCACACCTTCATGCCCGGATCGTGCGGAAGGGCTGTCCTCCACATGGAGGTAAAGATCGACTCACCCGATCCAGAGCACATTCCCGGTGAGATTCTTGCCCGTGGCCTCAACGTCATGTTGGGCTATTACAAGAACGAACAGGCCACAGCCGAGGCCATCGACAAGGACGGTTGGTACCACACCGGTGATTTGGGAACGATGGACAGCGAGGACAATGTGTTCATCAACGGACGCTCGAAGAATATGCTTCTCGGTGCCAACGGACAGAACATCTATCCAGAGGAGATTGAGGACAAGCTAAACTCCATGACAATGGTCAACGAAAGTATCGTTGTACAACGCGACACGAAGTTAGTAGCAATCGTACATCCTGACATCGACGAGGCTCAAAATCTCAACTTCACCGACGAAGATCTGGCCAACATCATGGAGCAGAACCGCAACACCCTGAATCAGATGTTGCCCGCCTACGAGAAAATCAGCGAGATAGAGATACACAAAGAGGAGTTCCAGAAGACGCCAAAGAAGAGCATCAAGCGCTACCTCTATACCTAACCCACTGATTTGTACTGAAAATTCAGAACATTCTATACGGAGGCAGACTATGATGGTCTGCCTTTTTATTTTATCTGGAGCCTCCACCTCAACCTGTCCTTCGGCTCCGCCAAGGTGTTCCTCAAAGGCTATCAGGGCGTACGGTCGCCGATGACCTCGGAAA
>CAMWKM010000086.1 GCA_947174835.1 uncultured Prevotella sp. | reverse complement strand
GGACGATAGACGTCGCAGGCTACCAGCAGCGGATTCTTGTGCTGACGGGTCTTCAGCAGGTTGGCTAACTTACCGGAGAAGGTCGTCTTACCGGAACCTTGCAAGCCTGACATCAGGATTATGGCAGGACGAGCCTCCAGTTTCAGTTCCACAGCCTTGCCACCCATCAGTTCCGTCAGTTCATCATGGACAATCTTCACCATCAACTGGCTGGGCTTAATGGCCGTGAGCACATTCATGCCCATAGCCTTCTGCTTCACTGTATCAGTAAACTGCTTGGCAACCTTGTAATTGACATCAGCATCAAGCAAGGCTCGACGCACATCCTTCAGCGTCTCGGCAACATTGATTTCGGTGATTTTTCCCTCACCCTTCAGTATCTTGAACGACCGTTCAAGTCTCTCAGACAAATTCTCAAACATAACGATAATTGCAATTATTTTGGATGCAAAGGTACAATAAAAAAACGAAACCCACAAACATTGGGTCTCGTTTTTTCTCATTGCCGGCAAACAACCTACTTATCCATAAAACAAATATTTAATTCAAATATGAATTCCACATTTGAAAAGTATGCTATTTACGCTTTGTAAACCATATAGTAAGACCTCGTAAGTATGATACTTAGATGGCGTAAACACTATAGTAATATATTTTAAGACTTATGCCTGTTTCCGAAAAACTTTTTATTGGGATATTCTTTATGCAAGACTCTGCTCGTGCATACCCACTACCACCTCATCCATTCTGATGTCATGGGGATCGGTCGGCACCTGATCCACGCGCTGAAAGGGGAAGCAAACGCCTATCTTATGCAGGCCGGGATGGGCACTCAGAAAGCGGTCATAGTAGCCACGACCTCTGCCAAGCCTATGCCCGGCAGCATCGAAAGCCATGCCCGGAACGAGAACGGTGTCTATCCTGTCGTAATCCGTAAAAGAGGAGCCTATGGGTTCCATGATACGGAATGCGCCCTCCCGCAGGTCATCAACGGAAGTGTAGCGACGGAGTTCCATAGTGGTATCACCCGTCACCTTCGGCAACAGTACGGTCTTTCCCTTTGCCACAAGTCTGTTGATTAAGGGACGTATGTCCACCTCATCGGGCAGTGGCCAATAGGCCATCACCACTTTGCTGTCGGCCAGTCGCTGCCCCAACTGCTGACCAACGGCTTCTGACCACCGTGGAAACTGCGCACTATGATGTTTTTTTGCTTCACGCACATAACTGCGCAAAGCCTCTTTCGTCAACGGTTGACGAACAGAGAACTCACAGCCGCAATATTGCTGGTTATAGAAATTATATGTTTTCAAGAGTTGATTGCGCCTATCCTGCAAGCCACCCTTACGCCAGTTCTGTGCCCAAAAGCAAGTTCCCGGCACGGATTGCTCGGCCCGTTGACCGGCTTGTTCTATCTGTTCCAGACTTTTCCACCGACTGGAGGCCAGCGTAGTGGCAAAATATGCCAGTCCGAGTTCCTTTGCTTTCTTTGCCGTCTCGGTCAGTCGGAGAGTGAAACACTGCCGGCAACGTTGCCCTCGTTCGGGTTCGTCCTCCAATCCACACACACCCATCAACCACCGCTCATGGTCATAGTCACCGTCAATCCATCGGATGCCAAGACTCTCTGCATGGCGTTTGCTTTCCGTCTTTCGAATTTCGTACTCCTCGCGAGGAAAGATATTGGGATTGTAATAGAAGATGATGGGGCGTATATCATGCTGCACCAGCCACTCGACAATGGCCGACGAGCAGGGGGCACAACAGGCATGTAACAGAAGACTTCCCCCTAAACCCTCAGGAATCTCAATAGCC
Organism: uncultured Prevotella sp.; assembly: GCA_947174835.1. GTDB lineage: Bacteria > Bacteroidota > Bacteroidia > Bacteroidales > Bacteroidaceae > Prevotella. The sequence continues at coordinate 11,036 of CAMWKM010000086.1, read as the reverse complement.
GGCTTCTTCATGTTCAATCCTACTTCACAGTCCTCGTGCCTTCCAGATCTTGTCTTTGGCGGCATTGATTTCCTGGAACTTCTTTTCTGCGGCCTTACGCACATCGTCTCCCAACTTGGCTACACGATCAGGATGATGCTCCAAAGCCAGTTTCCGATAAGCCTTCTTCAGTTCTTCGTCAGTGGCATCGGGGCTGACACCCATCACCTGATAAGCATCTTCGAGCGAATCACCCTGTAAGTGCAACATGGAATCGACTTCGTTGGGCGACATCTGCATCCACAAAGCCACATCCTTCAGAGCCTGCAACTCCACAGGAGGCACCTGACCATCGGCCTGCCCAATCATCACAAGGAAGTTGAGTAACTGCAAACGAGCCGAGTAGTCGACGTTAAGAGCTATCTGCGCACAACTCTCTTGAATACGCTGACGAAATATTTGAGCCCCCATCCTCTTCTGTTCGTCGAACAGCCGACGCAGGAACTGATCACCCTGTCGAGCAGCCTCTTCACCGAAATTCTGCCGCAACACGTTTCTGACAAACTCCATTTCGGAGTGCATCACCTTGCCGTCAGCCTTGATGATATAGGCAGCCAAGACGAGCATCGACATGAGAAAGCTGTTGCGTTGTCCCTCTAAATTCTGATCATCGACTAAACGTGACTGTCCCTCTTGAGAGTTCAATCCACCAACAGCCGCATCGACTGCCGCCCCGACAAGGAAGCCAATCAGTCCTCCCATCGGGCCTAAGGCACTCCATCCCAGATAGCCACCTATCCACTTACCTAATCCCATAGTTGTATTCCATAAAAAAACATTTTACCAGAAAGCCAAAAATTCAGCCGTTTTTCCCCATATAGACTGCGCACATCTCGGCACAACGCTCTCCGTCGACACCCGCCGAGACGATACCACCCGCATAGCCGGCACCCTCACCACAAGGGAAAAGCCCCTGAAGACGGACGTGTTGAAGGGTCTCAGCATCACGAACGATGCGAATGGGGCTCGAGGTTCGGGTCTCCACAGCTATCAGCACTGCCTCGTTAGTCAAGAAGCCATGAGCCTGCTTGCCAAAGTTCTTGAAGCCCTGTTGCAGACGACTGCTGACCGACTTAGGCAGCCAGAAGTGGAGAGGCGACGACATCAGTCCGGGAGCGTATGAACTTTTGGGAAGGTCGAAACTCAGTCGGTTGTTCACGAAATCGGCCATACGTTGGGCAGGTGCCGTCTGCTTCATATTCCCCTGCTGCCAACACATCTTCTCCAGTTGCTCTTGAAACGACATCATCCGTAGCGCTCCACTCCCGAAGGATTCCTCACTCTCTATTTTAAAATCCTCATTTTCGATATCTTCCGGCCTGACTTCGACCACCATACCGGAGTTACTCCACTGCGTACCACGATTTGCCGGACTCATGCCGTTGACCACAATCTGCTTCGGACCTGTAGCAGCAGGAATGACAAAACCACCCGGACACATACAGAAAGAATAGACACCTCGACCATCTACCTGAGTTACAAAAGAGTATTCTGCGGCAGGCAACCACTGGCCCCTACCCTCCTTGCGGTGATACTGTATCTGATCGATCAACATCGACGGATGCTCCAGTCGCACACCAACGGCAATGCCCTTGGGCTCTATCTCAATCCGCGCCTCTGCCAAATAGCGATAGACGTCACGGGCAGAATGGCCTGTGGCCAAGATAACAGGCCCTTGAAATGCCTCGTCGCCGGCTTCACAACCTACAACCCGCTGACCCTGTATTGTCAGGCGCGTCATCTTCGTCTGGAAATGCACCTCACCGCCACAGCCGATGATAGTATGCCGCATCGCCTCAATGACCTGCGGCAGGCGGTCTGTACCGATATGGGGATGCGCATCGGCCAGAATGTTTGTGGAAGCACCATGCTGACAGAACACCCGCAAAATCTTTTCAGTGTTGCCACGCTTCTTGCTGCGTGTGTAAAGTTTGCCATCGGAGTAAGCCCCTGCACCACCTTCGCCAAAGCAATAATTGCTCTCTTCGTCCACTTGTTGTGTGCGACTGATAGCGGCCAAGTCGTTCTTGCGTTCATGCACATCCTTGCCACGCTCAAGAACCACAGGGCGAAAGCCCAGTTCGATGAGTCGCAACGCTGCAAAAAGACCACCGGGACCGGCCCCTACGACAACAACCTGCGGGCATCGGCTGACATCTGGATAGTCGATATGCTCATACTCGTCATCCGCAGGCACCTCATTGATGTAGGCCCTGACTTTCAGATTGACAAAAATAGTACGTTGACGGGCATCGATAGAACGCTTCAAAACGCGCACGGCTTTCATGGCCCCAAGGGCGATACCCTGCTCTTGGGCGATATATCTTCTCAGCGATTCCGCATCTGCCGCCACCTGCGGCAAAACACGAAATTGGTATTCTTTCGTCATAATCGAATGCAAAGGTACGAAAATATTTCTTAATTCATCATCCCTAATTCACTTTTTTTTCTTACCTTTGCACCTTGTAAATTAAAACATTATAGTTATGAAGTGCCCTAAATGTCAACACGAAAGCGAAAACGATGCAATATTCTGTAGCGTTTGCGGCTTTAAGCTGAAGGAGAAATTCGACAAAACCAACGTCCTATTGCTTGCATGGTGCGTGTCTCTGATATTCTTTATGATTCTAAATGTCATCGTGAGTTACCTTATCAGACCGTGGCTGTTTGCCAGTTATCCCATGCCTACAGCCGCCACGACCATTTCAATCATCTATGCAGTTATTGGAATCATTCAGTCACTGACCCATCTGGTCGTTCCGTTTGCCATTCCCAAGATAGGCTACAGGATTGCGGCCTTCATCATCGTAGGCATTGCCGTCGTCATAACGATCATCAGCCATATTTCATCTATCATAAGCACCCTTTCACTTCCTCAATGAAAGTCCTAAAATTCGGTGGAACCAGTGTGGGTTCTATAGAGAGTATTCTCAGTCTCAAGAAGATAGTTGAGGCACAGCAGACACCAGTTATCGTTGTGGTGAGCGCCTTAGGAGGCATCACAGACAAACTCATTGCCACCTCGCAGATGGCTCTGCGCGGCGACGAAGCATGGAAAGACGAGTTTGAAGCCATGAAACAAAGGCACCACGACATGGTAAATTCCATCATCGACGACACCAACAAATGCAAGGCATTATTGGCTACGCTTGATGACCTCTTCGAGCAGTTACGCTCCATCTACTACGGTGTATTCCTGATTCACGACCTCAGTCCCAAGACGCAGGCCACTATCGTCAGCTATGGTGAACGGCTCAGCAGCCACATCGTGGGGGCGTTGATCAAGGGCGGCATTAGGATGAATTCGCGTAACTTCATTCGCACAGTCAAGAAACAGGGCACACACGTGCTGGATGCTGATCTGACGAATCGCCTCGTGCGCGAGACGTTTTCAGCAGTCGAACCACACGCCACGCCCATCGTTCCTGGCTTCATCAGCCGTGACCGCGACACCAACGAAACCACGAACTTAGGCCGTGGCGGCTCTGACTATACGGCAGCCATCATCGCTGCTGCATTGGATGCCGAAGTGCTGGAGATATGGACGGACGTAGACGGATTTATGACTGCCGACCCACGTGTAATCAAGACGGCCTACACCATCAACGAACTATCGTATGTGGAAGCCATGGAACTTTGCAACTTCGGTGCCAAAGTAGTCTACCCGCCAACGATATATCCTGTCTGCGTCAAGAACATACCCATCCGTGTCAAGAACACCTTTAACCCAGAGCATCCGGGCACATTAATCAAACAGGAGATCAACAACGACCGCAAGCCCATCAAGGGTATTTCGAGCATTAAAGGCACCACGCTTATTACCGTCACGGGACTTTCTATGGTGGGAGTTATCGGTGTCAACCGCCGCATATTCTCTACCCTGGCCGAGAACGGCATTTCTGTATTCATGGTATCGCAGGCTTCGTCTGAAAATTCCACCTCTATCGGTGTGCGCGATGAGGATGCCAACCGTGCCGTCGAGGTGCTTAACATGGAATTTGACAAGGAGATTGCCACCGGTGCCATGTTCCCCATGCACGCAGAAAGCGGACTGGCCACCATTGCTATCGTGGGTGAAAACATGAAGCACACACCGGGTATTGCTGGCAAATTATTTGGTACGTTGGGGCGCAGTGGTATCAGCGTTATCGCCTGTGCTCAGGGTGCTTCCGAGACAAACATATCTTTCGTTGTCGATGCCCAATATCTGCGCAAGGCACTCAACGTGCTTCACGATTCGTTCTTCCTGTCAGAATACAAGGTGCTCAACCTCTTTATCTGTGGTATCGGTACCGTTGGTGGCAACCTCATCGAACAAATCAACTCACAATACAAGATGCTGAAGGAGACCCGCCAACTGAAATTGAAGGTGGTGGGCATCGCCTCGTCGAAGAAAGCCGTATTCAACCGAGACGGCATTGACCTGCGCACCTACAAGGAACAGTTGGAGATGGGTGGAACGAGCGACATCAAGCGACTAAAGGACGAAATCATCGGCATGAACATTTTCAACTCTGTGTTCGTCGATTGTACGGCCTCAGCCGAGGTGGCAGCCCTCTATCAGGACTTCCTCGACCACAATATCTCGGTGGTGACGGCCAACAAGATTGCCGCCTCAGGCCCTTATTCTGCCTACAGCAAGTTGAAAAAGACTGCCCTGCAACGCGGTATCAAATTCCTTTTCGAGACTAACGTAGGTGCCGGTCTACCTATTATCGGCACTATTAACGACTTGTTAAACTCAGGAGATAAAATCTTACGCATCGAAGCCGTGCTCTCCGGCACGCTCAATTTCATATTCAACACCATCTCCAGCGAGGTGCCATTCTCCGAGACAGTCCGTCTGGCTAAGGAGAAAGGCTACTCTGAACCCGACCCACGCATTGATTTATGTGGCAAGGATGTCATTCGTAAACTGGTCATCCTAACCCGTGAGGCTGGCTACACCGTAGAACAAGAGGATGTTGAAAAGCATCTCTTCATGCCCGATGCCTTCTTTGAAGGTTCGCTGGATAGCTTCTGGAAGAACCTGCCTTCGCTTGATGCCGACTTCGAGGCTCGCCGTAAGGAACTGGATAATGAACAGAAGCGCTGGCGTTTCGTGGCTAAAATGGAGGGCGGAAAAACTTCTGTATCACTTGAGGCCGTCAGTCCACACCATCCATTCTATGGTTTGGAGGGCTCGAACAATATTGTACTGCTCACCACCGAGCGCTACAAGGAATATCCCATGTTGATTCAGGGCTATGGTGCCGGTGCCGGTGTCACTGCCGCCGGTGTATTCGCCAACATCATGTCTATCGCAAACATCTAACGAAGTGAAGCACATTATCATTCTCGGAGACGGCATGGCCGACCACAAAGTGGAACGTCTGGGAGGAAAGACTCCCCTGCAATATGCCCGTCCGGAATATATGAACATGCTGGCTCGAAAGGGACGCACAGGGCGTCTTATTACAGTACCCGAAGGTTTCCAGCCAGGCTCCGAGGTGGCCAATACCGCTATTCTGGGCTACGACCTGAATAGAGTTTACGAGGGTCGCGGTCCTTTGGAGGCTGCCAGCATCGGTTATGATATGGCCGACGACGACTTCGCTATCCGCTGCAACATCATCACGCTGGAAGATAATAAGATCATCACGCACAACGGTGGCAATCTACAGACCGACGATGCCCGTATGCTTATTGATTATCTCAATGAACATCTCGGAAGCGACCGCGTACGCTTTATCTGCGGCATCCAGTACCGCCACCTGCTAATCATCAAGGGCGGCTCTAAACATATCGTCTGTGCTCCCCCTCACGATCATCCTGACGAACCTTGGCAACCATTGTTGGTGAAGGCAGCATCTGAAGATTCAGAGAGTTCTCACCTCTCCCCTCAGGAAACTGCCGATCTTATCAACGACCTTATCCTAAAATCGCAAGACCTACTGGCCAAACATCCCTACAATTTAACGAAAGCAGCAAAAGGCGAACGCCAAGCTAACAGCATCTGGCCGTGGTCGGGCGGCTATCGTCCTTCCATGCAGACGCTCATGGCACAATATCCGCAGATAAAAACCGGTGCCGTTATCTCGGCTGTCGACCTTATTCAGGGCATTGGCCGCTATGCTGGACTGCGCATCATCAAGGTACCCGGAGCCACCGGTTTGGCCAATACCAACTACGAAGGTAAGGCACAGGCAGCCATCGAAGCCCTGCAAAATGACGATTTTGTATTCGTTCATGTCGAAGCTACCGACGAGGCAGGCCACGACGGTGACCTTGATCTGAAGTTGAAGGCTATCGATTATTTAGACAAGCGTCTTATCAAACCCATCTTCGAAGCCTGTGAACAGATGGCCGAACCTGTCTGTATTGCCGTCCTACCCGATCACCCTACTCCTGTGGAACTCCGCATCCACGTCAATGAACCTGTGCCTTTCCTTATATATTATAAAGGTATAGAGCCCGACTCGGTGGAACATTACGACGAGGAGTCGTGCGTCAGCGGTGCCTACGGCCTGCTGCGTCTGGAACAGTTCATGCAAACCTTTATGAGCAAATGAAATATTACAGCACCAACCATCAGGCCCCAGAGGCCGATCTGCGCAAGGCCGTTGTCAAGGGACTGGCCGAAGACCGTGGGCTATATATGCCCAAAGAGATTCACAAGTTGCCGAAAGCCTTCATCGACGATATGCCGAAGATGCGTTTTCAGGACATTGCCTTCAACGTGGCCAGTGCCTTCTTTGGTGACGATGTAGACCTTGACGGCCTGCAGGATCTGGTTTATGACACCCTGCAGTTCGACTGTCCTGTAGTCAAGGTGAAAGAAAACATCTATTCGTTGGAGCTTTTCCATGGCCCCACATTGGCATTCAAGGACGTAGGTGCCCGCTTCATGGCCCGGCTGCTGCAATACTTCATCCGTCAAGAGGACAACCATGAGCAGATTAACGTGCTGGTAGCTACCAGCGGCGATACAGGCTCAGCCGTTGCCAACGGTTTTCTGGGCGTAGAGGGCATCCATGTCTATGTGCTCTACCCCAAGGGTAAGGTGAGCCCCATTCAGGAATGTCAGTTCACGACACTGGGACAGAACATCACGGCCATTGAAGTTGATGGTGTCTTCGACGATTGTCAGGCACTGGTAAAATCGGCATTCATGGACGAGGAACTGAACCGTCACATGAAACTGACCTCAGCCAACTCAATCAACGTGGCTCGTTTCCTGCCTCAAGCCTTCTACTACTTCAATGCAGCAGCAAGACTACAGGGACAAGGCGATCTGGTGATGTGCGTTCCTTCCGGCAACTTCGGCAACATCTGTGCTGCTCTCTTCGGCCATCAAATGGGACTGCCCGTAAAGCGTTTCATCGCAGCCAACAACGCCAACGATGTGTTCTACAATTATCTACAGACGGGACAATATAATCCAAAGCCATCTGTTCAGACACTGGCTAATGCAATGGACGTGGGTGATCCTTCTAATTTCGCCCGCATCATCAACCTTTTCAGCGAGGACGGACGGCTATCGCCCGAGGAAACACACCATTCCATCACCGACCTCATCAGCGGAGCTACCTACACCGACGAGCAAATTAGGGAGGCCATGCGCCAATGTTATGAAGAAACAGGCTATATCCTCGATCCCCACGGAGCCTGCGGCTATCGTGCCCTTGAGGAGCAACTACGACCGGGCGAAATAGGAATCTTCGGTGAAACAGCCCATCCTGCCAAGTTCAAGGAGAAGGTTGATGATATTCTGGGAATAGACGTTGAGATTCCAGAACGTCTGCAAGCCTTTATGAAAGGAAAGAAACAAAGCGTTCCCATAACGAAGGATTTTGCGGACTTTAAGTCTTATTTATTGAAGCAATAAAAAGGTTTACCTTTGCACTATGTCCCAAGACAAGAACTATCGAATGCCCGCAGAATGGGAGCAGCAGAGTGCCGTGCAACTGACATGGCCGCACGCTGGTACAGACTGGGCACCCATACTCGACGAGGTGAGAACCACCTATTATAATATAGCCAATGAGATTAGGCAGCGCGAGCGACTCATCATTGTAGCCCCGGAGGGCGGCGTCACCGATTTGCAATATGTAGCCTGCCCCACCAACGACACTTGGGCCCGCGATCATGGCTTCATCACTCTGGTTGACAATGACGGTCACCGTCGGCTCCTTGACTTTCAGTTCAATGGCTGGGGCGAGAAGTTTCCTGCCGACTTGGACAATGCCATCAACCGTCGTCTCTACGAGACTGGTACAATAGAGGGCGATTATATTGACCACTTAGACTTTGTGCTCGAAGGCGGCTCCATTGAGAGCGACGGACAAGGCACCATCTTCACAACCTCCTGCTGTCTGCTGGCTCCTCATCGCAACCAGCCCCTCACCAAAGACCAAATAGAGGAGCAACTGAAGAAATACCTCTGTGCCGACCGCATTCTCTGGATTGACTACGGTCATCTGCTGGGTGATGATACCGACGGACACATTGATACTCTCGTGCGCATCTGTCCCGATGACACCCTCGTCTATGTGGGTAGCAGTCGCGCAGCCGTGCCCGACGAGCAAGATCTTGAACTTATTAAGATGGAAGAACAGCTACGCACCTTCCGCACCACGAGCGGTAAGCCCTATCGTTTGTTGCGTCTGCCTCTTCCCCGCCCCATCTACGATAACGGTCAGTCAGAACGTCTGCCCGCTACCTATGCCAACTTCCTCGTCATCAACGAAGCAGTGCTGGTGCCTACCTATAATCAGCCCGACCTCGATAACGAGGCATTGGACATCATCGGTCAGGCCTTTCCCGACCGCACAATCATCGGCATCGACTGCCGTAGCCTTATCAAACAGCATGGATCGCTGCACTGCTGCACCATGCAATATTACTAAACGAACATGAAGATAGGATTTCTGCAACAACACAACACAGCCGATACAGTGAATAACATAGAAAGGCTCTGTAACGGCATACGCGATCTGGCAAAACGAGGTGCGGAACTCATTGTGCTGCAAGAACTGCACAACTCGCTCTATTTCTGTCAGGTGGAGGATGTCAACAACTTCAATCTGGCCGAGACCATCCCCGGTCCGTCAACCGACATCTATGGTCGTCTGGCCAAGGAGTGCAGCGTGGTGCTCGTCACCTCGCTCTTTGAGCGTCGTGCCCCCGGACTCTGTCACAATACATCCGTGGTCTTCGAAAAAGACGGCACCATTGCCGGCCGATACCGAAAAATGCACATCCCCGATGATCCCGGCTACTACGAGAAGTTTTACTTCACACCCGGTGATCTGGGGTTCCAGCCCATTCAGACTTCCGTCGGCAAGTTAGGCGTGCTTGTCTGCTGGGATCAGTGGTACCCGGAGGCAGCCCGTCTCATGGCTCTTGCCGGTGCAGAGATTCTCATCTACCCCACCGCCATCGGATACGATCCCAACGACACACCCGATGAACAGCAACGCCAGCGCATGGCTTGGCAGACGGTGATGCGCGGTCATGCCGTTGCCAACGGCCTACCTGTGGTAGCCGTTAATCGCGTTGGTGAAGAAGACGGTGTTCCTTTCTGGGGCACATCATTCGTCTGCGGCCCTCAAGGCGAACTTTTCTACGAGGCTTCTACCAACGAGGAAGAGAGCATCATTGTCGACATTGATATGCAGCGTTGCGAGCAAGTACGTCGTTGGTGGCCATTTCTCCGCGACCGTCGCATCGAGAACTACAATGACCTCACACGTCGCTTTATCGATTAACACATAAAAAACGACAATATCCTTGAGTTGCTGACCAAAGGCAACCTTCTACTGCTTACTTTTATTAAGCAGTAGAAAGTTGATTGGCATCACGGCTCGCTCCAATTCTCCAGACTCAATTTTTTTCAAAATGCTTTGACATGGCTGGTACTTTCGTGCTAAAATTCACTTCGTTTATAAAAAATACCCAAAACTTGAAGGCTGTTTAAGAGAAATTGAGTAATTTTGCATCGGACTATTAGAATAGTCCAGACATATTAAAGGCGTTTACACGACGCATAGTTCAGCTGACACTCTGAAACGTGAGAAATTTCAAGTAATGTTACTGCCTTAAACTTTGCAACGGTAGATGTCCATAGGTGTGATTATATCAGCCCTATGAGATTTTGTAAGCACAGATTGTGTCCTTTGGGATGCAAATCTTGTCGTTTATTAAATCTTTATGGCAAGGCGTATATTCATATCGGCGTGGGCTATACTGTTGTTCGTTCAGCAGTATATGGCAATTCTCACGGCCTCAGAGTGTGGATCGGACAACGGACGGTTCACGCTTTTCTTATGTCCTCAACTGATTTCTGTTTAGGATGAAGCAAGGTCATAGATATGAAAAATCGCCCGAACTACTGGATATCCTGCTCAAAGACCATACCACGAGCAGGGAGGATGTTCAGCGCAACATCTTTTGGGCAACTTCCGATTACGAATATTTAGGCGATGGCTATCAATATGATTCGCCCATTCTTCCACATCTTATCACCGGGGATAACGGACATATCATCATGCCCCGCGTCCTCAAGAGCCGTGACACCCAAGCCGCGCGTTCGCGAGACATGGCAGAGGTGTTTACTCCGTCATGGATATGCAATGCGCAGAACAACCTGATTGATGAAGCGTGGTTTGGAAGAAAGGATGTGTTCAACACGGAATACACCGACGAGCAGGGATTCCATCGGTGGCAAACCAGTGCAGGGAAGATTCAATTTCCGAAAGGCAAGACATGGAAAGACTATGTCCGTGATATTCGGTTAGAGATAACCTGCGGAGAAGCCCCTTACATCGTAAGCCGCTATGACACCACTACCGGGGAGGCTATCCCGATAGAGGAACGCATCGGACTACTTGACCGCAAGTTGCGGGTAGTAGATGAAAACACGGAAACCACTGGTGAATGGCTGGAATGGGCACAGGAAGCATATAAGAGCACCTACGCTTACGAATGGCAAGGCGACAATTTGCTGATTGCCCGTG
>CAMWKM010000085.1 GCA_947174835.1 uncultured Prevotella sp. | reverse complement strand
AATCTTTTGCTTAGCATTTGATAATCTTTTGCTTAGCATTTGATAATCTTTTGCTTAGCATTTGATAATCTTTTGCTCGGCATTTGATAATCTTTTGCTGGCCGTTTGATAATCTTTTGCTGGCCGTTTGATAATCTTTTGTTCAACAAGTTGTTGTCATAAAAAAATTAATACCACTGGATTTCTCCAGTGGTATTAATTTCTTAGATCGTCGCTGTGCGATTACTCCTCAACGGTAGCCTCAACTTCCTCAGCAACCTCTTCTGCAACTTCCTCTACGGCAGTCTTTGCAGCGAGAATTGAATCGTAGGCAGCCTGCAGAGCTGAATCGCAAACCTCCTGACCCTCGAACATAGCTGCAACAGCAGCAGAATCCTCAGCGGTCAGAACAGGAACAACAGCCTCAATCTCATCAATTACCTCTACTTCGTCAGTAGCGGGCTTCTCGGCAGTACTGGTGCAAGCTGCGAACATAGCAGCAGCAGCGAACATAAATGCAATCTTTTTCATTTCTTTTTGCTTTTTAAATCTGTAAAACAATCATTATTTTATTAAAACGATGCAAAGGTAGGCATTTTTTCAATACGATGATACTTTTTTTTCATTTTTTTTTAATCACTTTTTGTAACTTTTTTATAATGTGTTGATAATCAATTAAATATTAAATGTTAAAAATAGTATAAAAAAGACGCTTAACTCATTTTAAAGCAAAAAGCACTAATTTTCTCATCTTTATTGTGTACCTTTGCAAATCGTAAGAGGATATACCTTATTATATATAAGTGATATGATAGATACATCGGCATTTCAAGGTAAGACGGCCGCCTATTTCACCTTAGGGTGTAAACTGAACTTCTCGGAGACATCGACTTTTGGGAAGATGCTTGAAGAATTAGGGGTTAGGACTGTAGTGAAAGATGAGCAGGCGGATATTTGTCTGATTAATACCTGTTCTGTGACAGAGGTGGCCGACCATAAATGCCGTCAGGCCATCCACCGTATGGTGCGCAAGCATCCAAATGCTTTTGTTGTGGTTACAGGTTGCTATGCACAATTAGAGGCTGAGACAGTCAGCAAGATTGAGGGAGTTGATTTGGTATTAGGCAGCAACGAAAAGGCTCATCTCCTGCAATTCCTTTCTGACGCATGGAGCGGTGAAGGACGAGGGGAGAGCAGTGGTCGCTTTTTTGTTCAGAAGACCAAGGACATCCGATCGTTTGCGCCCAGTTGTTCGCGGGGCAACCGCACACGCTATTTCCTGAAAGTGCAGGATGGTTGTGACTATTTTTGTACCTATTGCACTATTCCCTATGCTCGTGGCTTCAGTCGCAACCCGACAATAGCCTCGCTGGTTGAGCAGGCACGTCAGACGGTCAGTGAAGGTGGTAAGGAGATTGTGCTGACAGGTGTGAATATCGGAGACTTTGGCAAAACGACGGGTGAGCGATTCATTGATCTGGTGAAGGCCCTTGATGACGTAGAGGGTATTTGCCGTTATCGTATTAGCAGTTTGGAGCCAGATCTGCTGAGCGATGAATTGATAGACTATTGTGCCACGCAGAGCCGTGCCTTTATGCCTCATTTCCATATTCCTCTGCAGAGCGGTAGTGACACTGTGCTGAAGTTGATGCATCGTCATTACGACCGTCAGCTGTTTGCCGACAAAATACGACTTATCAAGCAGTCTATGCCTGCTGCTTTTATTGGTGTCGATGTGATGGTGGGATGTAGGGGAGAGACACCCGAGTGTTTTGAGGAGACCTATAGTTTCCTTGATGAACTGCCGGTCACTCAACTCCATGTGTTTCCTTACTCCGAGCGTCCGGGAACGGCTGCTTTGCGGATTCCATATATCGTGCCTGAGAAGGAAAAGAAGCTACGCAGCAAACGTCTGCTGGATCTTTCTGACCGTAAGACAGAGGCTTTCTATGCCCAGCATATTGGACAGGAGGCTGAAGTGCTCTTCGAGAAAGCTACGCGTGGTAAGGCTATGCATGGCTTTACTCGCAATTATGTGCGTGTGGAATTGGCTCCGCAGGATGCCCGTCCTGAGTACGACAATCAGATTATGAAAGTAAAACTGGGTCAGTTCAATTTTGATAAAACCTCTCTAAAAGCCATTGTCAATGGATAAACTTGCTATTGTAATTCTCAATTGGAACGGAGCGGCCATGCTTCGTCAGTATCTCCCCGGCGTGTTGCAGTATTCGCGTGACGAGGCTACGATTTATGTGGCCGACAATGCTTCTACTGATGACAGCGTGGCTTTGCTCAAGGAAAGTTTTCCGGAGGTGCGGCTTATCCGGCTTGACAAGAATCGGGGATTTGCTGATGGCTACAATCGGGCACTGGCTCAGGTAGAGGCCGAATATTATTTGCTGCTGAACAGCGATATTGAAGTGACTCATCACTGGTTGACCCCACTTTTGGAGTTTATGGATAGTCATCCTCAGGCTGCGGCCTGCCAGCCTAAGTTGCTCAGCATTTTCAACCGTGACCGGTTTGAGTATGCCGGTGCTTGCGGTGGCTATCTTGACCGTTTGGGCTATCCTTTCTGTCGTGGACGCATTTTCGATACGGTAGAACAGGATTGCGGCCAGTATGATCAGCCGGCAGAGATTCACTGGGCCACAGGTGCAGCTCTCCTCGTGCGTTCTTCTATATATAAAGAGGTGGGGGGATTGGATGGTCGTTTTTTCGCTCATCAGGAGGAGATAGAGATGTGCTGGCGCATTCGTATTCGTGGTTATCGCATCTATTGTCTGCCTGATAGTCGGGTGTATCATGTGGGTGGGGGAACTCTGCCTAAGGAGAATCCGATGAAGACCTATCTGAATTTCCGTAATAATCTGACGATGCTCTATAAGTGTTTGCCGGATAAAGATTTACGACGAGTGATGTGCCTGCGTTGGTGGCTTGATTACATGGCTGCCTGGCAGATGCTTCTGCTGAAGCGCAATGTGGGAGACTTCAAAGCTGTCTATCGGGCTCGCCGTGATTTCAAACGCTGGCGCAAGGATTTTGTTAAGGATCGTCAGTTGATACAGCAAAGCAGAGAGGGAGACGGCTCTGCTAAGCTCGTCCCCCTCTCTATCCTTTGGAAATACTATGTAAAAGGTTGTCGGCAGTTTACGAATTGTATTCCTGCCAACTCTTAATCTTAATATCTTCAAGTTTCAAGGCGGTGAAGGCTTCGATGAAAGCCTTTGCCAAACGCACGTTGGTCATCAACGGAATGTTATGGTCGATGGCACCGCGACGAATCTTATAACCGTTGGTCAGTTCGCGTTTTGTATGGTTCTTCGGCACATTGACAATCAGGTCGAACTTATGGGCGGCAATCATATCCATCACCTTGTTTTCACCTTCCTCGTCGGGCCAACTTACGACCTTGGCATCTATACCGTTGTCGCAAAAGAAACGGGCTGTTCCTGAAGTTGCATAGACCTCATAGCCTTGCTTCACTAACTGCTTGGCAGGTTCCAGCAGGCTAACCTTGCCTTTGGCGGCACCACTTGAAATGAGTACGGCCTTCTTTGGCAGACGATAGCCCGTGGCAATAAGGGCATTGAGCAGGGCTTCGTGCAGGTCGTCACCCAGACAGCCCACTTCACCGGTAGAACTCATATCAACACCCAGCACTGGGTCGGCATTCTGTAAGCGGGCAAACGAGAACTGGCTGGCCTTGACACCGATGCGATCAATATCGAACTCGCTCTTGTCGGGACGAGAATAAGGAGCATCAAGCATAATCTTTGTAGCCGTCTCAATGAAATTGCGCTTCAGAATCTTACTGACGAATGGGAATGAACGTGAGGCACGCAGGTTACATTCGATAACTTTCACTTCACGGTTCTTGGCCAGGAACTGGATGTTGAACGGACCACTGATATTCAGTTCCTTGGCAATCTTGTAGGCGATCTTCTTAATCTGCCGAACAGTAGAAAAGTAAATGTGCTGAGCAGGGAATACCATTGTGGCATCGCCAGAATGTACACCGGCATATTCCACGTGTTCAGATATTGCATATTCCACCACCTCGCCTTTGTCTGCTACAGCGTCAAATTCAATCTCTTTGGTCTCCTGCATGAACTGCGAGACAACCACTGGGAACTCCTTCGACACCTCAGTAGCCATATTAAGGAAACGGTGCAGTTCCTCGTCATCATAGCACACGTTCATGGCAGCACCGGATAGCACATACGAGGGACGTACTAATACGGGATAGCCCACCTCGCTGACGAACTCCTTAATATCGTCAAACGATGTCAGCGCACGCCATGCAGGCTGGTCTATGCCCAGTTTGTCAAGCATGGCCGAGAACTTATCGCGATTCTCTGCACGGTCAATATCCACAGGGCTGGTACCCAGCACAGGCACACCCTGACGGTGTAATTTCATGGCCAGGTTGTTTGGTATCTGTCCACCCACTGATACAATGACACCACGTGGCTGCTCCAGATCAATGACGTCGAGCACGCGCTCCAGTGACAATTCGTCGAAATAGAGGCGGTCGCACATATCATAGTCTGTCGATACGGTCTCGGGATTGTAGTTGATCATGATTGACTTGTAGCCCAGTTTGCGAGCCGTATTGATAGCATTTACCGAACACCAGTCGAACTCCACGCTCGAACCGATGCGGTAAGCACCTGAGCCAAGCACGATAACTGACTTCTCATTTTTATAATAAGGTATGTCATGACCCTCCACTGCGTATGTGAAGTAGAGGTAGTTGGTCAGTTCCGGATGTTCAGAGGCCACTGTGGGGATGCGCTTCACGGCAGGCACGATACCACGTTGCTTGCGGTTCTGACGCACTTTCAGGTTCTCCTTCTCCATATTCGTCTGCTGGGGCTTCAGCACGAAACGGGCAATTTGGAAGTCACTGAATCCGCATACTTTCACTTCGCGCAACAGTGCATCGGGCACATCTTCTATTTGGTCGTATGCCATCAACTGGTGCTTCAGGTCTACGATGTGCTTCAGACGCTCCAAGAACCACTTGTCAATTTTCGTCAGTTCCTCAATACGGTCAATGGTATAGCCTTCCTCTAAAGCCTGTGCAATAGCGAAAATACGCAGGTCGGTGGGGTTCTCCAAGGCATCGTCCAAGTTTTCAAACTTTGTGTGGTCGTTGCCCACAAAGCCATGCATCCCTTGTCCAATCATGCGCAGGCCCTTTTGAATCATCTCCTCAAACGAACGGCCAATGCTCATAATCTCACCAACTGACTTCATTGACGAGCCAATTAGACGGCTTACACCCGCGAATTTAGTCAAGTCCCAACGAGGAATCTTACAGATCATATAGTCAAGGCTCGGAGCCACATAGGCACTCGACGTTGTTCCCATCTCACCAATCTGGTCAAGCGTGTAGCCCAGAGCAATCTTGGCTGCCACGAAGGCGAGGGGATAGCCCGTTGCCTTAGAGGCCAATGCGCTGGAACGCGATAGGCGGGCATTGATTTCAATGATACGATAGTCGTTGGTCACAGCGTTGAAAGCAAACTGTATGTTGCATTCGCCAACGATGTTCAGATGGCGTACGCACTTGATTGTGATTTCCTGCAACATCTTTACCTGCTCCTCGGTCAGTGAGCAGGTAGGAGCCACCACGATAGATTCGCCCGTGTGAATACCCAGAGGGTCGAAGTTTTCCATAGAGGCCACGGTGAAACAGTGGTCGTTGGCATCGCGGATACATTCAAACTCAATCTCCTTCCAGCCTTTCAGGCTTTCCTCCACAAGAATCTGTGGTGCAAAGGTGAATGCACTCTCTGCCAGTTCGCGGAATGTTTTCTCGTCGGGACAGATTCCACTGCCAAGTCCACCTAAGGCGTATGCCGAGCGGATCATGATGGGGAACCCGATCTCATGGGCAGCCTTCAGGGCATCGTCCATGTTCTCTACGGCATGGCTTACGGGGGTCTTCAACTGAATCTCATCGAGCTTCTTTACAAAGAGATCACGATCCTCAGTGTTCATGATAGCTTCAACCGAGGTGCCCAGCACCTGCACGTTGTATTCTTTCAGCGTACCATTCTGATAAAGTTCTGTTCCGCAGTTCAGGGCTGTCTGACCACCGAATGCCAGCAGGATGCCATCGGGGTGCTCCTTCTTGATGATCTCCGTTACGAAGTAGGTGTTAACCGGCTGAAAGTAAACCTTGTCGGCGATACCTTCCGATGTCTGAATAGTAGCGATATTAGGGTTCACCAGCACGCTTTGAATACCCTCTTCGCGCAGAGCTTTCAGAGCTTGCGATCCAGAGTAGTCAAACTCACCGGCCTGTCCGATTTTCAGTGCGCCCGAGCCAAGTACGAGCACCTTCTTTAGATTCTTTGTGGTCATTGTCTTATTCTTTATTTGATTGATTTCGCGGCTGCAAAGTTACACATTTTATCTGAATCGTGCAAACTTTTCTTTTCTGTTTTGGCAAATAAAGATACCGATATATTTTTTGTAAGAAAATACATAGTTTCTGAAAAGGACACAAAAATAACCGCCACGATGGGCGGTTATAATATCAATTAAAAAGCACTTTTCTCTGTGACTTTAAATTTCTCTTATTAGCATTCCAGAAAAGAACTTATCGCCAAATATTTTTTCAGCATTTGTTTACCACTAAACAGATACTAAAAGTACCCCGAAGGAGATACTGAAGTAGGGAGAGTATGTCTTGTAATATGCAAATTCTGTAAAGCTTGTATGTTTTTAAACTTGTCCGTTAGTCATGTAGTATAGGACATGTCTTGCATATTCTCTAATTTTGTAGTCACCATAGTTTGTTGCTTTTTTGATGAAATTATAGGCTGACAGTCGTCTTTCCTTGCCACTTGAATATCTGTATTTGCATCCAAGGTTATGATAAGCCATTAGCCCAAGACGGTAGTAGGCATCACCTTGACTTGAATCTTTCTTGATGATTTTTAGGTATATATCGAAAGCTTCATCGTATTTTTTTTTTGCGAACAATTCAGCAGCTTTACCACGTAAAGATATAATACTTTCACCAGTCCCACCTCCAGATTTGTTTGCAATCTCTGTAATCTTGCCGTTTTCAGC
Organism: uncultured Prevotella sp.; assembly: GCA_947174835.1. Lineage (GTDB taxonomy): Bacteria > Bacteroidota > Bacteroidia > Bacteroidales > Bacteroidaceae > Prevotella. The sequence continues at coordinate 6,067 of CAMWKM010000085.1, read as the reverse complement.
GATAATCCTTACAATATCAATATATTTCTTCGTGGTGTATCCGACAGTAATAGTCTTTTGTACATGAACTTCATAGAAATTCTTGCTGTCTTCTTTCTTTGAAGATTTGATTTCCTCAAGAGCCTGTACTTTGATTATCTCTGTCATAATTGTCGGATTCTTTTGAACTGTGAAATCAAAGAGGCGTTTGATGTAGGCTGATGCTTCAAGGAAAGGGTCGTTAGTTTCGAAGTCAAACTCAGTAAATTCGTTTGGCAGATTGATTCTGCTACTATAACATAATCCAAGCGCAGTATTTCGTGCGACAATAAAATCCTCAGTCTGCTGGCCTTCAGGATAATTTCCTTTGGCTATTATTTTGACGCTGTTATAGAATTTGTCAACTATGTTTCTTGCATCATAATCAGAAAATGCCATCAATATGTTTGAAACACTGAGCAACAGGATTAAAACTACTATTTTCTTCATATTAAACTACTGATTTAATAGATGTCTGTTCTATTTTTTCTTTGGCCGGGCGTTACCGTCCACATGATGCCAATATTAAACATCTTGAGTTTTGCATCATCACGCTTTAGCAAGTCAAAATGGTTGAAATCGGCATATATGCCAAAATCTTGAATGGCACCAGCCCCTGTTACCTTAAATCCAAAGTGGCTTACTAAACCATCGTTGATGTCGCTTTTTCCATCGCATAAAGGGCCTTTATAACTAAGTGCCTTGCTGTATCTGCAACCAGCCTCTATCATGAAATGATACGTTTTATCAACACCACCGAGCACAACAAATGCGGAGCCACCAACTAAAAGCCTTTTCAAGTTGTTATTATGGTAGCCTTCATCTGTAAATTGTGTTTTGAACTGATTGATAACATATTCGCCTGTAGCATAAATGCCCCAGTTCAAATCACTCATTTTTCGTGTCTGATAGCCAATTTTTATGCTTGGGTGAATATCTTTAAATAAGTCATGAGCGGTAAATCCAATGAAATCGTATGGTCTTAGGTCAAAGCCATCTGTACTATATAAAGGTACTTCAAATGTACTTTCAAAGATATTTGACTTAGTGAGTTCGTTTAGCCCCCATGTCGCAAAACTGGGAAATGCGGCTGTATAAATGTTGCCTGCTGCAAAGTCAACATGCAAAAATAAGTGATTATCACGGGCTGTCTGTTGGGCTTTTACGAAATTAGGCAATAGGCAAACAGTTACTAATAGAGTCAATATTTTTTTCATATTTATTTTTTTATTAAATTGTTAATGTATTTGTTCTTGTTTGCTTGGGGAAGTTTGTTGAATGAGGTAATTAGCCAACCTGCATTAGATCCACGATGTCCGATTTCCTCAACGATGAATCTGTAATCCGGCACATTGAAGAAATGAAACTTTAGCTCAGAAACAGAAATGAAATTGATTTGCCCTGCATATACAAATGTCAGAAAAACAGAAAGCTGGTCAATCTTATAGCTATTCTGCCTGTATCCGAATGCATGTTGTCTGTCGTTCTTAAAAATGCTTTGTAATTCCATAAAATGAATTTCGTGTTCCACTGGGCTTATAGCACTTTTATGGTTTGTGTCAATAAGATTGCCATTGATGCCATCGGCTCCACAGAATACCCATCTAAATTTGTTGTCTTTAATCCTCTCAGGACACAGAAACAGCGTTATCGTTTTGGGCTTTCCTTTATATGTGATGTCGCATTTAGCCTCTGCATACCACAATGAATCGGAGTAGTTCAGTTTCACTCCGCTGTTTATGATTGCAGAAACAAATGGTATAGCACTTTGCTTGGCATCCTTATTCATTTGATGGTCAAGCAACGAAAAGAGGTTTAGTTTTAAGAAATTCTCATCCGTTTTCTCAAGGCCGGGGTAAGCTTCTTCACCATTGAAGCGTTTCATAAATTCGTCAATGCTTTTTACATGTTCTGTGAACTCACGTCGCCAAGATGTATCTAACTGCTGAGCAGGCACATGGTCAGCCAATAGTATAAATAATAATATTAAACAAATCCTTCCCATAAACCTAACGTGTATTAATAACATAAATGTCGCCTAATAATACTTGCCATATCACTTGGTCTGTACCAGAAGGTGTTGGGATGACTTCTTTCTCCACATAAATCTTAACCTTTTTCTCGGCAATATCGTTATAGACGAGGCGACCGTCTCTGTAACCACAAAATTTCTGGATGAAATATGCAATTGCCTCGTATTTCCCATCGGGAGTATCAAATATATTGTCAACACGAACGGCAGGTGCAGCCTCAATGATAACTTTAGTATAGGTCAAGTTACGTAGATTCTTCAGATATTGCGTCATAGGTTTTGGAGGATACTTTCTGTAACGGTTAGAGGTTTGCATCTGGACTGGCTCGTGCCTTAACCTGTTCCCATAGCCATCTGTGTATTCATAAGGTTTTCCACGTCCGATAAACAACTCCAGGGCACTGGCTGTAGCAGCATCCTTGCTGGCCTCACTCACTCCTGCCTTACTGGCTATAGTGCCTAAGTGCATTTGGAAATCCTCTATTTTTTGTTTTACGCGAATCTGAAGTTCTCCTTTGTCTTCGTCAGATAGCGTAATTTCTTGTGCAAAACTATTCTGTTGAAGCAGAAATATGCTAATCAAAGCAAGTAGAATTTTGGTCTTTTTCATATTCTTATATCGTAATATTGCTATTTTTTTAATATTCTTTTCTCATTTCATGCACAGTGACATAAGGCTTCCCGTTTTGGTCGGTTTCTTCCTTGATGATGTTTATGCGCAGAATGTTGGGGGACGTGGCTATTCTTCTAAGGAATTTGTCGGCAGATTCATAATCCACAACCGTCTTAAGATTTCTTCCAACAGTTACAACCGTACCACCGTTACGGAAGCAGTTTTGTAAAATGCTGCTAATTTTGGCTATACGAGTATCTGTATCATAAGAGATAAATTGGGTCAAAGCCTGTGACAGATTAGATGTTGTTGCATTTGTTGGTGTTGGACTTGGTGATGGTGTGGGAGGCACGGTGCCTGCATTTGATATAGAGCCTGTTTCTCCACTTATATCTAATACATCGTAAGGAATTTGCTTCTGATGCGTCACCTCTGCTACTGCTGCCTTTGTTGTGTTAATAATATCTTTCCATGTCGGTGCAGTTCCTTCTTCGCAATATTTCACAAGCACATTCCAGAAGAACAGAGAATAATATCCGCCTAAATCATGTTCTTCTCTATCAACGGCACACCCTGAAGTTTGACCAAGTTTGCTACTTGTTGCCATTACCTTTCCTCTGGTGTTGACGAACAGGCGTTTATAATTATCGGCAGTGTTTGCTTTAACTATGGTTGCCCCTTTCTTACCATCAAGAAAAGACTTCACGGAAATAGTACCACTTTCATCAATATTATTGCAACAATCCGTAATGATTATACGCAGACGTGGATTTTTGCCACGAATAATTTCTTCCACCTGTCGGACTGGTACAAACAGACTTTGAACAGCGGGGTTGTTCATACACATTTGCGGAAATTTGTCTTCCAGTCCTGCTTTTGCATGTGCGCCATGACCTGAATAGTAGAAAAACACAATATCTTGTGACGAACAGTTCAGACCATTTAGTACTGCCATCAAATTCTGTTTCGTACACTTACTACCATTGTAGACATAATCCACGACCTCATAGCCAATATATCCTGCAATGGCATCAATTTCGTCACAAGCACGGTCATTGTCAACTTTCACACTGGAACCAATCCTTTTGTCATCAGTTGCTGCAAAAATGATTTTGTGTAATTTCTGAGCATTGACAGATTGCATGGCACACACAAGTGTTAAAAGAATTAAAAATACTTTCTTTTTCATTTTTTTCCCTCCATCTTGATTTTATTATTTATCTCTACGAAATAATTACTGAAACGCTTTATGAGTTCCTTATTGGTATAATTCCAATTGCATTGCACCTTATCGTCATAGACTATCGTCCAAGTTCTATCTTGCAAGGATATTAGTATATGCGCTGTTTGCGCTTTCTTTTTTACGAACTCAAACTCCAGTGAAGGTATGTATGGTGAACGTATCTGAACGCTATCATCCTTGTAATTTTCCTCATTTGCCAGTAGTAAATATTGAAGTAGTGCAATCTGTTTGGCATCCAAAGTTGTAATGAGCGTATCGCGGACAAAATGATCCTCAACCTCAATGTCGTTCTTTCCTACATTCTCAACCCCTTTCAGCGAATAAACTTTCACTTTGTTAGGTGAGAACAATATTTCGGTTAAAGATTTTCCAAGACTTTTGCATACTGCTGAGTCTGGTTCAAACATTGGGTCAGTCTGCCTGTCTTTTGACGTTTTCGCACTGCAAGATGTTACTCCTACTACAGTTAATGTCATCATTAGAATTAAAAATATTTTTTTCATGATTTATAATTATATGTGTTTTATAATCCAAGGCTTAATGATAGCGATATATTGAAATGATTACTCTCTGTATCGGCATAGGGGTTCATGCCGTTTACGGTAAAGTCTTTGTTGAACAGGTCGTAACTCTGCCGATCAAACGTCAACATAAGAGCCGTACCTGATTCAAACTTGGCACCGATACTGACGCACAACGATACGCCATTGTTCAACTGGTCTTTGTCACTGCCATAAGCCCCTTTGTAGCTAAGATAATAGTCGTAAGCACTACCAATCTCCACGATGGGACACCAATTGTATTCGTCAATCATATTTTCTAATGGAGAAATTCGGATGCCTATTCCCGGGCGTAGACAGTTAATACGATGCTTGGTCCATTCGTCATCGCCAGAAATCCTAGTTTCAAAGTTTTCATGTCGATAGCCAATTCTTGCATAAAAGCCAACGGGAGTTTGTGTTGGCTGCCATCCAAATTTTAGGCTATACTCGAAGTCACGGAACAAATCTACCCCTTTAAATCCAAAAGTGTTGTGTCCTTCGTAGTCAACCTTCTGTCCATTAACTTTTATCCGATTATATCGGTATGTAATGGAAGAACCTGGGAAACTATTCATTTCCTCAATGTTGTATCCTTGTAATCCTAAAATAACACCGTTAATAAATCTTGTTGGAAATCCTAAAAGCCCCTCTGACCAAATGTTTCCTGAGTTACACTCAACACCGAGAATAAATTGTCCCTGAGCTGAAGTCGGGTTGGGGAGAAGCAGTACTACCAATATTGACAACAAAGCATTTCTCCACACACATTTTTTCTTTTTCATTTTGTTTTTCTTTTTTCATGCCTATTGTTCCCAGATTCGGCTGTCAATTTTTTTGTTTATTGACGGCATAAAAAAGAAGACGTGGGAACTGTCTCTGCTGCTCGTCCCACGTGTAGAGGCCTTCGCATTGCCCGGAATTGTTGAACGAGCAACGCCGATAGCCCACGCCGATATGTTATACAGTTATCCCCAATAGCGAATTACCAATTACTCACGATGAAAGTAATATGGTGCTCCGATAAAGGGAAATGCGTATATACACATCCCGAGGACATCTGCCGTTGCTATATTCATGACAATTCCAGAAAGTTGCGAAGTTTCTACACGTCAAGAACAAAGCGCTTTGCAAACGCCTTTTTTTATATGTCGTGACCCTCTTTGTTCCCACCCAATACCCGCCTTGATAGGCGGTATGCCTCTCGCGGCTCAGCGTGGACTGTCTTGTCAATAAGGTTTTATGAACACGTTCATTTTCCAAAGTGGAGCAAGACTTTAAGAGTCGGTTGCAAAATTACTAAGAATATTTTATTCCTACAACTTTTTAGATACTTTTCTTTATAAACCTTAAAATGTGTTACTATGGTGTTTATGCTGTCACGTGAATTCGACATAAATAAATTGTTCAAAAAGTTATTAGGAGTGGATGCCTATAACATACTACTGCCTAATAAAAGTAACCTGCACCCCGTGCACCTAAATTTCAGTGCTTTTTCAAAATTAGGCCAATTTCTTGTGTTAAATAGCCTACTTTCTGATTTCTACATAGATGAGACAATTATGTATGAAGCCTCCAACCGCCTCGTTTGAAGCCTCCAAACCACCCGTTTGAAGCCTTCA
>CAMWKM010000084.1 GCA_947174835.1 uncultured Prevotella sp. | reverse complement strand
CCCTATAAGGGGGGACAGATATAAGAGGGGGGAAGAGGCTCCGAGGGGGGGAAAGCTATTCAGCGTTGCGGGGAAGTGTTCGGGAGGCTTAGGTTATGGCAAAAAAAAGTCCGACCCTTCAAAGTCGGAAAAAGAAGTTTTCCAGCAAGTCGCTGTCGGTTGATGGATCTGTCTTGAATTTCGCCAGTCGCAAGGGCTTGCCGTCCTTCGTGAAGCATTTCTCGGCCAATGCACTCATGGCTGCAACAGTCAGTTCTTTCTTTTCTATCAGACTGCCGAACACCCCGCGCAGCATCACCTGTGCCAGTTGCACATTCTTCAGCCACACGATAGGCTTCACCGCCATAGGCTGTTCCATACTGTAGCCCATCGTATATAGCCAGCCGTCAAGACTGGTATCGCGTGCTATAAAATTTTTTTCAACCAGCAGACGGTAGAGTCGCTTGCCTTCCTCCTCGTTGTTGGACAAGGGAAAATGTGGTGCTTCCGCTGCCGTCAATTCCTCATAGTGCACATTGGCACCCTCCATCACAATCTCCCGCCCGTCGTCGGTTATACCCTTCGTTCGATGCTCTGTGTACAGGGCATTTGCGCCCCTCATCGTAATCTTCCTGCTCATAGTTAGTACGCTGGTTTCAAGTTCTCGTTGTAAGTTGCATTGTTTCCAAAAATATTGATCTGCTTGTCAATCAGTGGTTGATTGTCTGATTGTTTTGTTCGTTTGTCTATAAAGATTTTATCAACTTTTTTTCTCGTTTCAAACCATCCGGGCTCGTTACCGTGGAAACTGTCTAATACGTCGAAGCGTGCTCTTGCCTTGTCAATACCGTAGATAGTTATATCCCGCAAGACACCGTTGATGATACTCTCCTGAGTAATCAGCAAAGCACTTGGCCCTATATTCGGTATCTGCGTCATAGCGATAAGAATTGTGTTGTTTGTTGTTATTCCTTACGTTTCTTATAATCTGATAATCTCCGTTGTTAGATACGATATTGATGGACTTACCTCCCAGAATAACAATAATTCCTCCGCCATTGATACCTATTTTTGACAGCACAACACTGCTTGCGGAACGGGCTCCATTCGTGATAGTCCGTGCCGCTATACGTTTTTTCTTTGCTGCCAACAATGTCATCTTCTTACCTCATTTCATTATGATGTGTACAATAGTCCACAAACTGCCCGCAAAATTAATATTTTTTTTGAAATATCCAAATATTTTTATCAGTTTTTTTTGATCTGTTTGCAATTTTATTTTGTGGCAAATTGAATGCAGTTTCGATATTTTTTCTTAACTTTGCAGCGACAGTAATGGAATAGCGATTCCGTTGTCAACTTATTTTTGGATAATGGACTAAAAGTTCTTGTTCTAAACTCATTGAATAACCGCCAAAACATTCAGTACGTAGGAACATGCGACGATTAGGTTCATGCCCTTTTGGGTGTGGACTGTTCGTGCTTGTTATCGTACGCGGTTTTCTTGGCGGTTAACCTAATGAGTTAATAAGTATGCAACGGCCCGCCCTTTTTCGTTACGCCATTATTATATATAATTATGGTGAACATAGGTCAAAATATCAAAGAGGAGTTGCAGCGTCAGGAGCGGACCGTCAGTTGGCTGGCCCGCAAACTGAACTGCACCCGTGCTGCCGTTTATCGCATCTTTGATAAAAACAGCATTGATACGGCCCTGCTTCTGAATATTTCCCAGATTCTGCATCGTGACTTCTTCTGCGAATTGTCGGAAGAGGCCAAGAGCAGACTGACAGAATAATGATACGGAAGTGTATCGTTTGTGATACACAAATCGGTTTGGTGTTTGTGGTAGAATGTTTAATTTTGCAATCGCAATTATTTATAACCAAACAAGAAAGAAAATGAAAAAGACATTTTTATCAGCCATGCTGCTGATGGCTTTAAGTATTGGCTTTGTGTCGTGTAGTGGTGATGATGATGATTCTATTGGTGGCGGTAGCGCATCAGCAACGACAGGAGTCTTAGACGGATTAAACAAGCGAGTCAAGTCGGTTGGCGATTATACATTCTATTATAAAGACAACGGACTGCTGGATTATATAAGAGGGAAGAATTCTGTTTATGAATTTACGTATAATCCCAATAAGATTGTTTATACTGAAAATAGATATGGTGATTATGGTCTAGATGATATTGTTGTTACTTATAATGGTTCGGGCTATATTTCACGGGTTGATATGACGCATTTTGAAGAGATAGGTGGTAAGACGACTAAAAAGTGGCAGGAGACGAGTTTTTATGCTTACGATAATTCCGGTTATTTAATTTCTGTAGAAGGTTTGTATAAGAAAGGAACTTACGAGGGCACGTACTCTCTTTGGCTGACATGGGAAAACAATCTGCTATTGTCAGTAAAGAGCGAAGATACTTTACCGCAGGACTCGTACGATCCGTGCCACCATCATATTTATACCTATAGTTATGAAAATGCTTACCACAATAAATATCATCAGTATGTACCTTCTGTATTGAGGTTTTTGGATATTCATATTCGTGGTGTTGTCGAACTTTTGGCTTGTGTAGGTCTGCTGGGCAAAGGACCACTCTATCTGCCTGCAAATTGTATAACGACAGGGTTGGATGAGACAGGTGAAGAATATTATTCCGATAAAAGAAATTTTAGCTATGGCTTAAATAGTGATGGTTCTATTTATTATTCTAGTTTAGATTATTTTTTGGGTTACCATTTTGAGTACGAATATCTGAATAATGTTGATCGTGCAGCTGTAGCTACATGGTAGTTCTATGGGCTTCCACAGGTCGTCTTCATGTTTGAAAGTGATGTAAGTAATGTGGATAATTCATAAAGACGGAGCGGCAATAGTGTCCGCTCCGTTTTATGAATTATCGGTATGGTATTTGATTCGTGCGACATTTTAATCTGTGTTATCGTCGCAAAATCTGCGACAAAATTACTAAAATAATGTCATATTATCAAATCATCGTGCAAAATAACACGGATTATGCGAGGTTTTTTAACTTCTCGCTCATCTTCTTAAACGGGCTTATTCCTTGTCTTGTTGTGCCTTGAGGAAGAGTTTCTTGACGAACTTCATGTCGTGTTCTACCATAATCTTTACCAGTTCGGGGAAGGACGTCTTCTGTGGATTCCAGCCCAGTTTGGCCTTGGCCTTGGCTGGATTGCCCAGCAACTGGTCTACTTCGGCTGGTCGGAAATACTTGGGATCAACCTCTACCAGTGCCTTGCCTGTTGCCTTGTCGTAGCCCTTCTCGTCGATACCGTCACCGCGCCATTCCAGTTCGATGCCCACTTCCTTGAAGGCCAGCGTGGCAAACTCGCGCACAGTGTGGTATTCACCGGTAGCAATGACAAAATCATCGGGCTCGGGTTGCTGCATGATGAGCCACATACATTCAATGTAGTCCTTGGCGTAGCCCCAGTCGCGCAGTGAATTGAGGTTGCCCAGATAGAGCTTGTCCTGATAGCCTTGTGCGATGCGTGCGGCAGCCAGCGTTATCTTGCGGGTGACGAAAGTCTCGCCACGTCGCTCACTCTCGTGGTTAAACAGAATGCCGTTGCAGCAGAACATATTGTATGACTCGCGGTAGTTCTTCATGATCCAGAAGCCATAGAGTTTGGCAACTGCATAGGGTGAGCGGGGATAGAATGGTGTGGTCTCCGTTTGTGGCACCTCCTGCACCTTACCATATAGTTCAGAGGTCGATGCCTGATAGATGCGGCAGGTATCAGCCAGCCCGGCAATGCGCACGGCTTCCAGTAGACGCAGCACACCATTGGCATCGGTGTCGGCTGTGTATTCTGGCACATCGAACGATACTTTCACGTGGCTTTGTGCGGCCAGATTGTAGATTTCGGTAGGGCGTACCTTGGAAATGACACGGATGAGTGACGATGAGTCGGTCATGTCGGCCCAGTGGAGATTCACCAGACGGGCTTTCTTCATATCGCGCACCCACTCGTCGAGATAAAGGTGTTCGATGCGAGCTGTATTGAACGACGATGAGCGGCGCATCAGACCGTGTACCTCGTAGCCTTTTTCAATGAGAAACTCTGCCAGATATGATCCGTCCTGACCGGTGATACCGGTAATGAGAGCAACTTTCTTGTTTTCCATAATCTGTTGTGATGACATGAATGTTCTACTTGTCCTGCCCGGAGAACTGCTTAATGCGCTGCTCTTCAGAAAGTTTGCATATCAGTAGTGTGTCGTCGTTCTCGGCTACGATATAGCCATCAAGACCTTGCACCACAACCTTTTTCTCCTGTGCGGTGTGGATGATACAGTTGTGTGTATCGAAGAGGCTGATATTCTTGCCGATGCAAGCATTGCCATAGAGGTCGCGTTTCGATTGTGTTTGCAGTGAGCCCCAAGTGCCTAAGTCGCTCCATCCGAAGTCGGCAGGGCAGACAAAAATCTCTTCGGCCTTCTCCATGATAGCATAGTCAACCGAGATGTTTTCGCACTGTGGGAACTTCTCGTTGATCAGTTGCTGTTCTTCAGTGGTGCCGTAGACAGGTAATAGTGACTCGAACAGTCTGGCCATCGTGGGCTGGTAGATGCGAAAAGCGTTGACGATGGTCGACACGTTCCAGATGAAGATACCTGCATTCCAGAAGTAGTTATTCTTCTTGATATACTGCTGGGCAGTGTTCAGGTCGGGCTTTTCACGGAAGGAGTCTACACGGAATATGCCTTTGTTGCGCAGCGAGGAGGCTGACAAGTCGCCCTGAATATAACCATAGCCGGTTTCCGGACGGGTGGGCTTCATGCCTAAGGTGACGATAGCATCGCTGTCGGCAGTAAAATTCATGCACTCGCTGATGACGCGTTGGAACTCCTGCACATTCATCACGATATGGTCGCTGGGTGTCACCACGATATTAGCCTTGGGATCTTTGGCCTTGATACGCCATGATACATAGGCGATGCAAGGGGCGGTATTGCGACGACAGGGTTCGCACAGAATGTTCTGTATTGGCATTTCCGGCAGTTGCTCATGCACGATGTCCATGTAGTTCTGGTTTGTCACTACCCAGATGTTCTCTGGATCGACCAGTTTACCGAAACGCTCAACGGTGAGTTGCAGCAGTGTCTTGCCTGTGCCCAGTACGTCGATGAACTGCTTAGGACATTCGGCTGTGCTCATGGGCCAGAAGCGGCTGCCGACGCCGCCTGCCATAATGACGAGGTGATTGTTTGATTTTGCCATAACCTGATATTAGTCTTCTGATTGATTCTTCTTGCTTAACTTTGCCTTGACGATATAATACGTAATGACCAGTATGATGCCAACGATGACTGCGGCCACCAAATAGTGGTGACTGCGGTCAAGTATCTCTTCCATTTCCTTCAAAGATAATACTGACTGGAAATACCATCCCAGTGCAGCAAGAAAGGAATGCCATACTCCGGCACCGATGGTGGTATAGAGCAGGAACTTCCAATAGTTCATCTTGGCTAAGCCGGCGGGTATGGAAATAAGATGGCGTATGACGGGTATCAGTCGGCCCGTCAGCGTTGCCACTACGCCATGTTTGTCAAAATAGCGTTCGCTTTGCTCTACTTTTTCCTGATTGAGCAGGCACATCTTTCCCCATTTGCTATTGGCGAACCGGTAGATGAACGGCCGTCCGTAGATGCGTGCTATCAGGTAGTTGATCGTTGCACCGCAGTCGGCACCGATGGTAGCCAGCAATATAATGAGGAAAACATCTTGATGGCCTGTTGCAGCATTATATGCGGCAGGGGCTACTATCATTTCCGACGGGATGGGAATGACCGTGCTTTCCAAAAGCATGAACAGGAAAATGTAGGGGTAGGTCAGGTGATCAAGTAAAAACTCTATCATAGTTAGCTCTTCATTTTATTTTTAATATATTCATAATAATTTTCCGGTTTCATGCCTTCTGGAAAGAGATCGTGGAGCACGTGATGGCACTCCGTTGGGTTTACTTTGCAGGCTTGCTTCAGATAGGACAGGAACTCTTCGTAGCGTTTCAGGTCATAGCAGCAAAGAGCCATATAGGCATAGCCGTCCTTGTTGTCACTACTCACCATTGCGAAGTATTTCCCAAAGAGTTTGTAGGCAGCTTCCAGATAGCGGTTGTCGTAGAGTGAGACGATGATGCGTAGGAAAACCTCGTTGAAGTTGTCGCAAATGGAAATGGCAGTATTGAAGTGCATCTCGGCTTCGAGGGGCCGGTCGGCTGTGAGTAGCAAGTATCCTTTCGCCAGTTCCATCTGCACGTGATCGCAATCCGTATCATCGGTTTCGTTCAGCAGGGCCAATCCCTTGTCTATCTGTCCATCTTCGCCGTAGACAAAAGCCAGTTCCGGAATGATATCATTGTAGTAGGTTGACTGATCTCCGCCCATCTTCTTGGCTTTTTCCAGTTTGTCGATGGCCTCTTTTGTCCTACCGAGATTCGATAGGCAGGTGCCTTGATAGAGATAAGCAAACTCGTCGTCGGGCATCTGCTCGGAATAACGCTCATAGTATTTAAGGGCTTCCTCGAAGTTGTTCATTCTAAATAGGCCGTTAGCCTTGGCAATGAGCCCGTCGGGGTCTTTAGGATCAATGGCGATGGCATACTCACTGCTCTGAATGGCATTGGGGTAATCGCCATCCATAAACTGTGCCGATGCAAGAGCGTGCCAATAGTGCTTGGAGAAAGGATCGCGGTCAATGAGTTTTTTGAATACCTGTTCGCAGTCCTTATACTTGCCCAGTCCGAAGAGAGTGCGCCCCACTAATTCCTGATAGTCGGGCGAATCCTCGCTGTGGGAGCGAATAATCCACTCCATCGCTTTCTCGTTATGGCCGTAGTCGGAATAGATATGGGCCACGTCGATGACATAGTCTTGATATTCATCGGGTGGCACACTCTTGAACTCCTCGCGTAAATAACTGTCTGCTTCTTCAATCTTGCCCTCGGCAATCATGATTTCTGCGCGGTTGTAGATGTAATCGGGTTCCGACTTCTCTACAATCTGGTCCAGCCAGTTCCATGCTTGCTGCGTATCACCGTTATAGAGGGCTTCGTGGATGCGGTAGGTGAGGGGAGAGATAGCTCCGGGGGACAGGCTGAGGGCAAGCGTGATGGCATCCTCTGCCTTCTCGTATTCTTCCGACATTTGATAGTAGTCGGCAATCTCAGCCAGTTCGTTGGCATCCATAAACACAGGAAGTCCTGCGTCTATGGATGTCTCGTAGTCCGCGAGTAGCTCTCGGAACTCCTCACTGTCGAAATATTCGTTGCCGGTCTTCTTCAAGGCTCAACGGTTCAATCTGTCATGTTCAACTTCTCAGTCCAACGGTCTTGTTGAACACAGGATGCTCAGTGGTGGAGTCGGGATCCACGTTGAAATAGCCGATACGCTGGAACTGCAGGTATGTGAGCGGCTGCATTGATGCGGCAAAGGGCTCAATGTAGCAGTCGGAGAGTACCGTGAGCGAGTCGGGATTGATAATTTGGCGCATAGCCGTCACTGCGTCGCACTGCTGTGTCTCGCGGATGTCTGCCAGTTCGTCGCGTGGGTTCTCTACTTTCCACAGGCGGTCATAGAGGCGCACTTCGGCTTTCTTCGCATTGTGGCATGATACCCAGTGGAGCGTCTTACCCTTAATCTTGCGGTCGGCACCGGGCTGGCCGCTGCGTGTCTCTGGGTCATAGGTGCAGTAAATAGTCGTCACGCGACCTTCGGCATCCTTTTCGCAGGGATGTTCTTCGTCACATTTAATGATGTAGGCGTTTTTCAGGCGCACCTCTTTACCGGGAGCCAGACGCATAAATTTCTTTTCAGCCACCTCCATGAAGTCGTCACGTTCAATCCAAAGCTCACGGCTGAACTCCACTTCATGGGTGCCGTCGGCTTCGTTTTCGGGATTATTGATGGCCGTGAGCATTTCGGTCTGACCTTCGGGATAGTTGGTGAGGACCACTTTCACAGGATCAAGCACGGCACTGACGCGTAGTGCACGGCTATTCAGGTCGTCGCGAACGACGCTTTCCAGCAGTGCCATGTCGTTCAGGGCATCAATTTTGGTATAGCCAATCTTATTGATGAACTTCACAATACTCTCTGGTGAGTAGCCACGTCGACGGAAACCGCAAATGGTCGGCATACGAGGATCGTCCCAACCGCTCACTAATCCGTTCTGCACTAAGGCCAACAGGTTGCGTTTTGACATCAGCGTGTAGTTCAGGTTCAGTTTGTTGAACTCCGTCTGATGTGGGCGATTATCTTCGATGTTGTCGGTTTCACCCTTCCATTCCTTCATCCATGTAACGAAGAGATCGTACAGGGGACGGTGCTCCACAAACTCCAGCGTACACCATGAATGGGTGACTCCTTCCAGATAGTCGCTTTGGCCGTGGGTGAAGTCATACATGGGGTAGGCGTTCCATTTCGAGCCTGTCTTCACGTGGGGGATATTCAGTACGCGGTAGAGTAATGGGTCGCGGAAAAGCATATTGGGATGGGCCATGTCTATTTTGGCACGTAGCACCAATGTACCTGGTTCACACTTGCCGCTGTTCATATATTCGAAGAGACGCAAGCTTTCTTCTATGGGACGATCGCGGAAAGGAGAATTGGTGCCTGGGCTGGTTGTCGTACCCTTCTGCTGGGCAATCACTTCGGCACTCTGTTCATCCACATAGGCACGTCCTTGCTGGATGAGCCACACGGCAAAGTCCCACAGTTCCTGAAAATAGTCGCTGGCATAGTAGACGTGTGCCCACTGATAGCCCAGCCACTTGATATCTTGCTCGATGCTTTCAATGTATTCGGTATCCTCCTTTTGGGGATTGGTGTCGTCGAAACGCAGATTACACTCGCCACCGTATTTCTTGGCCAGTCCAAAGTCTAAGGCAATGGCCTTGGCGTGTCCGATGTGCAGGTAGCCGTTAGGCTCCGGTGGGAAGCGTGTCTGTATTCGTCCTCCGTTCTTGCCTGCTTCCAGGTCGTCCTTTACAATCTGTTCTACGAAACTGAGACTCTTCTTCTCCTCGTTTTCGTTTGTTGTCTTTTCTGTAGTCATAAAATATTTATGTGTGTTGCGTCTGCAAAGATACGAATAAAATGAGAATTTTAATACTCAGAGACTGATTATTTTGCCTTTGGAGGTTAAAAAAATAGAAAACTGTTTCAGAATAGTTAGTAATATTTGCAGCGTTACGAAAAAAACTGTAACTTTGTGCCTGTTATCATAAAAATAGCATCTTTTTATCTTAAGAAAAATTATTACCATGGAGAAAGAAATGCCGTCCGTTGTGAAACGGGCGGCATCTTTGTGTGGCAAGTCTTATTTGATGCCTCTCCGGTTGAGGGCTTTCACATAGCGGTCTGCGTTGCGCAGATGCTCTTGATAGGTCACGGCAAAGTTGTGAGTGCCGGAAAAGTCTTCCTTGGCGCACATATAGAGATAGTCGTGGTGGGCGTGGTTCAGCACGGCCTCTATACCTTGAATGCTGGCAATCTTGATGGGACCGGGGGGAAGTCCTGCATATCGGTAGGTGTTATAAGGATTGTCAATGGCCAGATGGGTCTTGTAAATGCGGCGCAGGGCGAAATTCTTCAGTGCGAACTTCACTGTGGGATCGGCCTGCAACGCCATTCCTTTGTTCAGTCGGTTCAGATACATACCGGCCACCATCGGCTTTTCGGCATTGTTACTCGTCTCCTCGTCGATAATGCTGGCCAGTGTACACACCTCGTTGGGTGTCAGACCTGCCGCCTTAGCCTTTTGTTGACGTTCGGTATTCCAGAAAGTGTCGTGCTCCCGAGCCATACGGTTCATCAGCCGTTCAATGCTCGTGTTCCAATAGACTTCGTAG
Organism: uncultured Prevotella sp.; assembly: GCA_947174835.1. Lineage (GTDB taxonomy): Bacteria > Bacteroidota > Bacteroidia > Bacteroidales > Bacteroidaceae > Prevotella. The sequence goes on along the minus strand of CAMWKM010000084.1, from coordinate 3,337 downwards.
GTGTTGGGCACAAAGATGCAACCGATAGTACAGGTGTCGTAGCCCAGTTTTTGGCAGAACGCTTGGTCGGTTACGGCCTTGACGATCGTTGCGCTGTCTATCATCAGTTTCGGTGCCAGTCTGCCAGCCAGTTGTTCCATCGTCCGGCACTCTGGAATGGTGAGCATAATGGGTGCCTGTTGGCCGTTTCTCAGCATACGGAACACGTTTACCGTGCTCATGCCCGGCTCAATGGCATAGCGTCCCGTGCGGATGTTCGTCCCGTAGTCATAGTGGCGCGACAACGTACGCAGTCCTGACAATGCGCTCTCCGACGTCAATGGTTGCAGTTTGGTGTAGACCGAATCGGCTGTATCGTCATGGTCAATATATACATAGACCGTCTCTGCCATCTCTGAGAATGATGTAAGGAAGTAATAGTAACCAATGCCCACAATGCTTATCAGGCACAATGCAGCGGAAATGAGATAGTATCTTGTCTTATTCAGTTTCATCTTTTTATGGTCTTAAACCGGATTTGGCTGCAAAGTTACAACTTTTTTCCCGAATAACTGCAAGCGGTAGACAATAATCGTTGTCTCTGGGGATGGATACAGCAAGAAGGAGGATTTTGGAAAGTGACTCGCAAACATCGACTTTGCGTTTTGAAAGTATGATGTTTGCGACTTGTAAACCATATAGTTAGGTGTCGTAAGTATGATACTTAGACAGCGTAAACCATATAGTAATATATTTTAAGATTTATGCCTGAAAAGTATCTTTATGATTCGTGTGTCACGTAATAGGTCTGTATCAAGTCTATAAAGCCTCGTCTTCAGGTCGCTGAGGACGGGGCTTTATGCGTGGTAGATGGCGTTTGCGTCGCAGGTAGTCGGCTTTGCGGGCCTCATAGTCCTGCTGGTGCTTCTCAAGATATCCGTCGGCCATCGTTGTTTAGTCTTTGAACTTGCCGTAGACTACGTTGACTTGAATGGGCTGATTGCTGTTGGCTGAGCCGCCCACCAGCCGTGTGCTGGTCAGTCCCATATAGTGTTCTACATTGGTAATCTCGCTGGACGAGGTGCTGCTGGCATAGCTGACGGGCACCAGTACGACTTTATTCCAGTCGGGACTCTGTGTAGTCTTGAGTCGTTTGGCGTTCCAAAGGGCGGTTATCAAGCTTGAGATATTGCTGAAAGTATAGGTGTTGGTGCTTGATGAATAGCTGGCCATATAGGAGAGTTTATAGTCTGGCACTTTGTTACTTTCGAAGAAACTGTGGAGACTATCCTTGGGAATCATGAGCAGAGTAGGGGGTATGCCCAGCACACGATTGTCGCTTGACTGGTTGTTGAGGCGCTGGAAAACGATTCTCGAAGAAAGAAGTGAGTCGGTTTCGTGCCCTTGCTTGATTTCTTCGACGGGAAGAGTGACCTCGGTAAAGAGTCCTGCAGGGCTCTTGATATAGGTATGGCCGTCCTCATTGGCCAGCTGTTGTATGGTCTTGTTGTCGTTGGTGACAAGGGTAGTCTGCATGACCTCCTTGGTGCCGGCCAATGTGAGGGAGGCGGTGATGGTGGCTGTGTCGGTCTCTACGGTATAGTAGGTACGCAGTCCGATGCCATAGACCTTGGTGTAGAATCCCAGTCCGTCGAGCAGTTGGAAGAAGAAGCCTGGGCAGACGTGGTGGGAGAAGGCATAGGAATTGCCGAAATACTCCGGATGTTGGAAGTATTGCTGCATGATATATGTGCCGTAGTTGTTGTATGTGGCACCGCTTTTGTCGGTGTAGGTCTCGTTGAGAGGGATGCGGATGTTGTGGAAGTAGCTCGACGTGGCCCTGAGACTATCGGGGTCGGTAAGGTTACCATAGGTGAACATCTTGTCTTTTCTGAGTCCGTCTTTACGGATCATGCCCAGTTTGAAGGGGTCATAGTTGGAGTAGTAGCGCTGACCTTCCTCCATTGGCGTGCTCAGTTCGTTGACGCGCATCTTAATGGCCGTGAGGCTGTCCTTGGCGCTAAAGGGTGACTGCACGTATATAACCAACTCGCAGGAGTCGGCTCCCGGCAGGTTGTTGTATCTGCTCTTGATCTGATTGTCGGGATAGATATGCAGATATTCCGTGAGGTGAAGTTGCGAGGAAAATTCACTTTTGACCTCGGTACCCGTCTCTGGGTCTTTGACACATCCGAAATAGCAGGTGTTGCTCAGCGTGAAAACAGAGTCAGCCACGATGGTACGCGAACTGACCTCGTAGTTTGCCGATGTGAGGGTGAGCTTGTCTGCCTCGCTGGTGAGCGATTGTCCAATGCCTGCAGTGTCCTCGTCGCAAGAAGAAATGGCCATTGTCACGAATGCGACACCAGCCATTGTGATGAGTTTGTTCATATTTGCTTCTCTCGTTATCTTCTGATATGTTCTTTATTTTTGGATTAGTCCTGCGCTTCCTTGTCAGGACAGATCTGGTCGTAGAATGCTTCGTAGGCATCGGCGAAGTCCTCCTGATAGGGCAGGACTGGGACGCCCTTGGTATTGGCGTATTTGACAAGTGTGTCGTTTACTTCCTTTTCGGCTTGCACAATGCCATCGCTGTAGTCGATAGCCAACTTGGCCAGTTCTTCAAAATCGAAGTTATCCTTATAGGTGTTGAGCAATTCTGTCTTAGCATCGCGGAACTCAACGCATTTCTTGAAGTGGGTACCTAAATCGTCTTTCAGGTTCTTGGTGAAAAGTGAGGTGACGACTTTGGCATTGGCAAACGAGGGTTCCTCGTGGTAGGCAGTCTTGATGTAGAAGGGCACTACGGCACTCATCCAGCCTTGACAGTGAATGACATCCGGTGTCCAGCGTAGCTTCTTGACGGTTTCAAGCACGCCTCTGGCAAAGAAAATGGCTCTCTCTCCATTGTCAGGATAACTGATGCCCATCTCATCGACATCCATCTGGCGCTTGGAAAAATAGTCGTCATTGTCTATGAAATAGACCTGAACGCGCGCTGTGGGGATGGATGCAACCTTAATGATGAGAGGATGGTCGGCATCGTCGATGATGAGGTTCATACCCGACAGGCGGATTACCTCGTGCAATTGGCCTCGACGCTCATTGATGTTTCCCCATTTGGGCATGAACGTGCGTATTTCATGATTCCGGTCCTGAATGGCCCTTGGCAGCTCACGACCCATGATGGACATATTGTTTTCAGGGACATAGGGAGCAATCTCTTGATTGATGAAAAGGATTTTCTTTTTTGCCATCTTCTTTTGTTTAGGTTCTGCAAAGGTACGAATTTTTCCTTATATACCCTAAGAAAAAGTGTGTTTTTAGGAAAAAGTGACATTTTATAGGGTTAGTACCA